>CAZBOR010000061.1:0-10924 GCA_964493585.1 uncultured Oscillospiraceae bacterium | reverse complement strand
CCATTGGCCAGCAGCGTCACCATACGGATGGTGTTGATGCAGGACGGGTTCAGCTTGTCCATGTCCGGATGCTGAACGATCTGCTCCTCCACCAGGACGCTGCCGGATTCCCGGAGTTCCCGGTACAGCGCGGCGACATCCTCCACCTGGTCCGCGCAGATCTTCCGCACGCCGTGACCGCCATAGTCGTTCAGAGGCTTTGCAAACACCGTTCCGTGGTCCCGGAGAAACTGCGCCAGTGCCGGCTCGTCCGCCTGCTCCAGATTCAGCGCATCCCGCCCGGTGAAGTCCCGGAACAGCTCGTGAAATTTTGCCTTGTTTATAAAGCAATCGCGGTACTCCGGATCGTTGACCGCCCGCACCAGATTGATATTGTCATTCATGGTCATAAAGGTTTTACGGAGCTTCTTCCCCCGGATATGGGCAAATCCAAACACATGATAATCCAGATACCCCACACCATACCGGCCAATACACCAGACCATATCCAGGAAAATGCTCAGGCAGCTTCTCCCGCTCTCCTTGTGGATCGCCCGAATGTGCATTTTCATTCGCGCAAGGCTCGCATTCTTTACACGGCTTGCGAACAATGCCAGTTTGTTCATACTCCTTCTCCTTCAAGCAGCTTCGGTGCTGCGGCTCCTCTCGCAGCATGGATGCCTGTGTATTCCCGGCTGTCCATAATTCCTGTCCGATTATCCGTGGCATACGCACAGTTTCTTCACGTTTACTTCACATTATCTACACAATAAATGTTTTCAAAAAAAGAAATATTTTCCGGGATGGAGGCTGTCAGAAACATTCTTCGCAGGAAATAAATTCCACAAATCAGTCTTTTTTCGCCGTTTTTCTTCGCAGCAATACCCCCCCGCAAATCGTGCATGGGACGGCTTAATTTTCCATCCGAACCTCCATATGCCATTCATCAAATAGTTGCTTTTCCTTCATCATTTGAACACATCTTTTTTATTATACTCCTTTTTTTACCCGTTGCAAACCCTTTTTTCTTAAAGATTATTTACAATATGATAACAGCGTTTTGGCCGCCAAAAGCAAGGGCATCCCAGATTCCCCTGCATGATATTTTGCACGCTCCATTGACGAATCCGACAAATTCTGGTACCATAGTGGTATCAGTATCCGAACCACAACAACGGAAGGAGCTATGTACTTATGGCAAATCTCAATGAAAAGACCGCAGTGATCTGCGGGCGCAACCCACTGGCAAAAAATAACCGGCCCCCGTTCGCACATCCGGAGCAGACCTCGGCGGACGTATGGCTGACCGGCGGCGCTGTGGACGCGGCGCGTTCCACCGGCACGGCGGAGGCCGTGACGCCCGGCGGCGATCTGGTACACTATACCCTCACCTCGGACCGGCCGGAGCTGAACGCGGTGGTGGTATCCGGCGGCACGGCGGTGCTGCTGGAGCCTGACATTCAGCTCTCCGGTCCCGGCTGCAGCGACTTCACCTGCAAGGGTACCGGCGTTTTGGCCATGGACGGCGCAAAAACCGATATTCGCGGCGGCCAGATCGTCACCCACGGCGCCACCCGCTCCGCCACCATCGCCACCACAGGGGCCACGCTGAAGGTCTTTGGCGCGAAGCTGGCCACCTACGGCGGCCCCTTGCCGGAGGGCTATGTCCCCGTCATCGGTCCGGGCATGATGGAGCCGCCCGCACCGCTGGGCCTGGGCGGAAACTGCCGCACCCACCTGTCCATGGACAACTCCGAGAGCTATTTCTACGACTGCGACATCTACGCCGCGGGCTGGGCCGCGCTTTCCACCGACGCCTCCGGCGGCTATGTGTATCTGGAGGCCAACGACACACGGGTCAACGTCAGCGGCAACGGCTACATCATCTACGCCGACAACGGCTGCCATGTGGTGCTCAACCACTGCCAGGTGTCCTCCGGTAATGTCTTTGGCATCCAGGACGGCAACTCCTCCATTCAGCTTCGGAACGTGGACGGGAGCTGCAAGGGCTACGGGTTCCTGGTCCACGGCGGCATGAGCGACCTGGCGGACATCGGCACCATCCGTATGACAAGCTGCGATCTGATGAGCGCAGGCCCCATGTTCCGGTGCAAGAGCACCAATGCGGACATATATCTCAAGGGCTGCCGCCTGACCTGCACCAAGGGCGTGGTGATGGAGACCATGCTCACCGATGACGAGTTCTACTATCAGACCCGCGCCCACGGGGACAGCGAATACGGCGTACAGGCCACCTTTGAGGAGATGGAGCTGTTCGGGGACTTCAACTGCCTGGACCCGGAGCGCAAGACCTGCCTGAATTTCGTGGATACCTCGCTCACCGGCGGCATCTCCGGCGATCCCCTGGTCCAGCTCGCCGAGGGCAGCTCCTGGGTCGCCACCAAGGATTCTAGCATCGTCCTGATTGGCGGAGCCGAAGGCATCGACGCTGCGGCGGGCGTGACCGTCACCGCCCGGTCCGCTTCTCTGACTCCCGGCAGCGTGACACTGCCCTCCGGCGGCACGCTGAATATCCTCACGAAGTGATCCGGTCTGCGGCTCGCCGGGACTTTTCTGGAAAAAAGGCATAAACCCCCTTGACTCGGCCCCTGGGGTACATAGTAGAATGGCAGCGAGGTGAGTTCTATGAAAATCAAAGAGGTGTGCGGCCTGACCGGGCTGAGCCGGAAAACGGTCCGGCTGTACGAGGAAAAGGGCCTGATTGCACCGCGCAAGAGTCTGCAAAACGGTCGGGAGTTCCGGGACTACTCGGAGGAGGACGTGGAGATGCTTCGCATTGTGGCGTCGCTTCGCCGCGCCTGGTTCACCATGGAGGAGATTCACACCATGCAGCTGCGTCCGGAGGAAATTCCCCGGATTCTGCGCCAGTACCGCCAATGGCTCCACGCTCAGCAGCAGACGCTCCGGGGGCTGATCTCCGCAGCAGACCGGTTGGAGCCGGACGCCATCGGCACGGTGGCACAGCTCTCCAAACAGCTCTCCGCAGAGGTGGACAAGCTGCCGTTGCCCGCCGCCGACATCACCCCGCACTTCCGGTATCTCGATGAGATCGAGGAGAAGCGGACGGCCCAGGCCCTGGAATCTGCCAAGGACACTGCCGAGTACCACGCTCCCCTCCAGGGCGGCATGGAGGACAGCCGGGCCTACCGGCAGTTCGTGGCGTCCTCCTCCAAGGACAAATGCGACGATCTGGGTGTTGCCGTGGGGATGCTCCGGGACACGAAATCCGCCATGCGGGAGTCCTCCGGCCCCGTGCAGGGGGCTATCCCGGAGGACCCCCTGGCCGTGAAGATACTCAAATGGGCGCTGGACTTCGCCTGTATCGCCGCGCTGGTGGTTTTGCTGGCCCTCCACACCTGGGTCCCGCTGGGCGTGGCCGCCGTGCTGCGGCTGGCCGTGCAGATCGTCGGATGGCTGGTCTGCGGTGGCGCACGGTGAAAACGCCACGGGCATTCCCTATCGAATTTCATAAACCGCTTCCCTGCCCTCTCAGGGCCTGGGCCTGCCGCTCGGCAGGCCCAGGTATTTTTTCAGCGTGGATTGACAAGGCCCGAAAACCGTGTTACAATAGCTCCGAGAGTTAGCCATTTCTAACTATACGCTATAAAGAGAGGATACAGCCATGTTTATCAGTCTGAAAAATGCAGTCAAAAAATACAGCGACGGCGAGACCCAGATATACGCCCTGGACCACGCGGCGATGGAGCTGGAGGAGGGAAAGATCTGTGTGATCCTCGGTCCCTCCGGTTCCGGAAAGAGCACCCTGCTGAATATGCTGGGCGGTCTGGATTCCCTGGACAGTGGGGAACTGACGGTGGGCGGCAGACAGGTCTCCGGTTTGAGCGCGGACCAGCGCACAGACTACCGGAAGGAGGACGTGGGCTTCGTCTTTCAGTATTACAACCTGATCCCCGACCTGACGGTGGAGGAGAACATCGAGGTCGTCTCGGACATCTCCAAAAATCCCCTGGATTTGGAGGAGGTCCTGACGGCACTGGACATCGTGCAGTACCGCCGCCGATTCCCCAGAGAGCTGTCCGGCGGCCAGCAGCAGCGCGTGGCCATCGCACGGGCCATGATAAAAAATCCCAAGCTGCTGCTGTGCGACGAGCTGACCGGTGCGCTGGACACCAGATCCTCCCGCCAGGTGCTGGAATTTGTGGAGAAAATGAACCGCCGGTTCGGCACCACCGTGGTCATCATCACCCACAACGAGGCCATCGCCGGCATGGCGGACCAGGTGATCCGACTGCGGGACGGCCGGGTGGTGGAGCGCATCGACAGCGCCCATCCGCTGGGCGCAAAGGCCCTGGAGCTGTAAGGGAGGCGGAATGATGAAGCTGAGCAGACGCTATGTGCGCGGACTTCGGGAAAACAGCGCCTTCTACATCTCCGCCACCATTTTAACGGCAATCACGCTGCTGTTGTATTTTATGTTCAGCATCGCGGGCAACGCGATATTGAACTTCTCCGCAGAGTTTTTTCCGGCGCACAAGCTGGAGGACGCCCATTTCACCACCTACCTCCCCATCCCGGAGGAGGACATCGCCGCGCTGGAGGAGACCTACCATCTGACGCTGGAGGCCCAGCCCTACATCAACATCAGGACCGACGACACCACCGCCCGCGTGTTCCACCGGACGGAAAAGGTGGACATCTGCGAGATCACCGTGGGCCGGGACATGAGCGCGGACGATGAAATTCTCATCTCCGAGGGCTATGCGGTAAACAACGGCGTGGAGCCGGGCGACCGGATGCAGATCGGCAGCCGGGAATACACCGTGGCGGGCCTGTTCCAGCGGCCGGACTATCTCTATATGCTGGAGAATCTGGACGACAGCTACAAAAACATCACCACCTTCTATCTGGCCTATATGACGGACAGCGCCTTCGAGGAGCTTGGAGACACCGTTGTCCAATATCTGGTGCGCTACCGGGAGGACAACAGCGCCGAGTTCCGCAAGGCCATCCATGAGACCTACTATATGCGGAGCTACAACGCTGCGGAGGAGAACACCCGCATCACCATGGTCAACGACCAGGCGGAGCTGTTTCTCATCATGTCCTATTTCCTTTTGTGCATCCTGCCGCTGATCGCCGTGGCGCTGGTCTGCATTACCATCAGCCGCAAGGTCAAAAGCGAGCAGCGGCTCATCGGCACGCTGTCCGCCATGGGCTATCGCAAGGGGCAGCTCATGGCCCACTACGCGGGCTTTGCCGCCATTCCCGGCCTGCTTGGCGGTATTTTGCTGGTGGTCATTTCGTCCTTTGCGGCCCAGCCCTACAGCGAGGTGGGCCTGCAGGACTATGAGCCCATGCGGATCACCGGAAGTCTGTCGCCGCTGGACGCGGTGCTCGGCATTGTGATCCCCACGGTCATGTATGTGATTGCGGCGCTGCTGGCGGTGCGGCGGCTGCTGAAGCAGGACACGGTGCTCCTCCTGAATGGCAGCGCAGGCGGCGGCAGACAGCGCGGTCGGCGGCTCCTGGCCGGACGGAAGATCTCCTTCCGGGTCAAGTTCGCTCTGCGCTCCGTGGTGGGAAATCCCGCCAGGAGCTTTGTGGTGCTGCTGGGCGTATTTCTCGGCTGCTTCATCGAGCTGACCGGCTTTGCCGTGCTTGACTCCGTGGATGCCTCCGCCCAGGCGGCCATGGACACGATGGGCAGCTATGAGTACCAGTACATCCTCACCGAGCTGACAGAGGACAACGACTACGGCGGGGAGCCGCTGCTGATCTCCTCTCTGGAGACACCGGACGGCGCGACCCTGACCCTGATTGGCTCCGATGCGGATAATCCCTGCCTGAATTTTGAGAATGTGGATGGAGGCCAGACGGACATCAGCGACGGCTACTACATCACCAGTCTGACTGCGCTGATCCACGGGTGGTCTGCGGGCGATACTGTGACGCTGTGCAATCCCCTGTCCCTGGAGGAAACGGAAATCACGGTCAGCGGCATCCTGCAAAACGATGTAATGAAGGCCATTTTCACCACACCGGACCGGGCCGCAGAGCTGCTGGACATCGAGGAGGGACTGCACAACGCTCTGGTCAGCGACCGGAAGCTGGACATCCCGGAATCCAGGGTGGCCCAGGAGAGCCGGCGATCCAGCATCCGCGAACAGCTCGATACCGTCACCAGTCAGATGGGCGTGATGGTATACCTGATGATCGGCCTGGGCGCTGTCATCTGCATCGCGGCAATCTATGTGGCGGTGAATATGCTGGTGACGGAGAACCGCAGCAATATCTCCATGCTCAAGGTGCTGGGCTACCGGGACCGGCAGATCAACAAAATCGTGCTGCGGGTGAATCATATCTTCCTGCCGCTGGGCATTCTTCTGAGCATTCCCGTCGCCGTCTCCCTGTGCAGGGTTTACTTCGTTCTCTGTGCAGATATGCTATCCATGCTGCTCACCACGGCGGTCAGGCCCCGGAGCTATCTGATTACCATCGCCCTGACCACCGCCAGCTACTTCGTCTCGCTGCTGCTGGTGCGCCATAAGGTGGGACGTGTGGATATGATCGAGAGCCTCAAGGACAACCGGGAATAACCCTGTTGAGATTCTATCGGTCTTACAGAAAACGCTTATGCGGGTCTCCGTTCAAACCCCAAAGGGTTTGAACGGAGACCCGTGCATATCATGTTGATTCCTATTTCTCGTTTTCCGAAGGAGCGCTCCGCCTGTTCTGCAATTTCCGGCGGTACAGATAATACCCCAAGACGGAGCCTGCGGAAATCAGCAGGATCAGGCAAAGCGAGAACCAGAACGCGGGAGACCCCGGCTCCTGGATACTGCCGCCCCATACGGTGTATAAGACCAGCTTCGGCAGAAGCCCAACGGCTCCGCCAATGA
Organism: uncultured Oscillospiraceae bacterium; assembly: GCA_964493585.1. Lineage (GTDB taxonomy): Bacteria > Bacillota > Clostridia > Oscillospirales > Oscillospiraceae > HGM13006. Next base: position 4,064 of record CAZBOR010000061.1, on the reverse strand, counting down.
GATTTTTCCAGAACCCCGTGCCGGTGGCGCCGAAGTACATGGTGACGACATCCGCCGGAAGTCCGCCAATGATGCGGAGAAAAAAGCACAGAAAAAGAGAATTCTGTTTCTGACGGTCAAGGATGGCCTCGAACTTCGGATATTTCCCCATCAGCTTCTGAATTGCCTCCATACCCGAAAAATGCCCGATCCAGTAGGGGATCGTCAAGTCGATACATATCCCGGCCAGGTTGACAAGGAGCGCCGCCCATACGGGAAAAAGGTGTCCGGACGCAATCTCCAGAGCGGCGACAGGAAAAACAAGCGTAACGCTTTTCAATGCGTACAGGAGAAGAAATACTCCCGCTGCCGCCGGAAGATTATCCGGTGTAAAATCCAGTATCTCCTCAACGGAGGTATCCGGGGACAGCACCAGATAAAGGATCATGCCGACCACACACAATCCGGGAATTATGATTTTGACAAGGGAACGAACGCTCCTTTTCTTTGTGTTCATGATCCGCCTCCATCGGGAAGACCGCTTTTCCTTCCCCCATAACGGGGCTTTTGTCGCATTTTGAGACACAAGGCTTAAATTGTCCAAAAATAATATGGTGCAAACCGTTGAAAAAACGGCCGGCTTTTAGTAAAATGAAATCGGGGAGTAGTCGGCACGCAAGTGCGGCAATACCAACATACCGGATGGATTCCTGGTATCGCATGAATTGACGGTACTTATCTGCTGCATACGCACAGGTAGGTAGCGCTTTTTTTCTATCAGGCAGGAAGGAGCACCAATATGGCGGATTCCAATATCACAAAGCAGGCATTGGCCGCATCCCTGCGGGAGCTTATGAAGGAAATGCCATTTGAAAAGATCAATGTAGCGCAGATCTGCGAAAGATGCGGGATGAACCGCAAGAGCTTTTACTATCATTTCAAGGACAAGTATGATCTGGTGAACTGGATTTTTGACACCAGCTTTATCTCCCTGGCCACATCGGATGCCGTGAAAAATATGGGGAATGACCGATGGGGGTTTATTGAGATGGCGTGCAGACATTTCTATCAGGACAGGGATTTTTACAGAAAGGCGTTCCAAATCCAGGGACAGAATTCCTTTTCCGAGCATTTCAGGGAATATATTTTCCCGATTCTCAAGGACCGCCTGATTAGTCTTGTCGGCGCTGACGGAGCGGATGATTTTGCGGTCGGCTTTTTTGCCGACGCGGTTTTATGCGCGATCGAGCGGTGGCTGAAGGAGAAGGAATGTATGCCGCCGGAACAGTTTGCGGCAAAGATCAAAGGGCTTGTGCAAAACGGAGCGGCGGCGATCTACCGGGAAACGATGGAGGACGATCCCGCCGGACCCTCAGCACTGTAATGGCGTAATCGTCCTTCGCTTCACTGGGCCATGTCCTTGGGAAAGGCGAATTGCAGGGCGGCGAGCAGCCCCATGTCGAACAGATTGCAGGTCCTGTTGTCCTTCGCCTGCTTATATAGATTCCCGCATGGATCGAACCGGGCAGAACAGGTATCATCGGAGATGATTTTATCAATGCGCCGGTTGTCGGCGTCAAATTCCCATGGAATCGTCTGATAGCGTTGCTCATTCCGCGCCTGTTCTACGGCATGATAGACGGCGTTCTGGATCGGCTTCAGACAGTCGGGCTGCGCTGTCAGGACCGTGAAAACAGGATGCACCTGCTGGATACTGTAGAACAGGTCCCCGTTGATGATGGAGCCAATATCCTCCTGGGAATAGGGATAATAGGCCGAGTAGAGCAGCCCGGCGTCGCGAATCCGGGAAAAGAACGCTTCGGCTGTTTCCTCATAACGGATCACAAGCATGAGGTTTTTCATATCCGAAACGCTGTCCAGAAACGCAGTCCCCATATGCTGGGTCTCACAGAACAGGAAGAACGCGCTGTCCGGATGCTCCTGAATCAGCGGCAGCAGGTCCTGCGGATGGGACTCGGAAAACAGCATCCAGGCATAGATGCCGAGGTTTTCTCCATCCGAAATTGCGGTATGATAGTCCGGATAATAGTCTTGAAGCTGCGCTCTGTCCGTATGAAAGGCTATGGTCCAGGGAATGTTGCATCCGAATTTCCGCTCATTCTCCCGTATTTTCCTCGCACCCAGCGTACAACTGTTATATCCCAAATCCATTCCAAAGGTAAAAAGATGCTCCGTATCAACGGATAACGCGATGCTTCGCAGCAGCGCATAATAAGGACTGTTCCCGTTTTCAAGCATCCTCTGCGCGATCTGAAAGAAATTCTTTTGGAATCTTCCCTCTGAGAAATGCAGCGCCATATCCACCAGATTCCGAATGCTCCGCTCCGGGTCCGCTTTCATATCTTTCAGTGTTTTTCTGACTACGGTTTCGATCAGAATTCTGGACATATTGTTTTCCATCTTTGACTCCTCTCAAAGTGCAGCCGCACTTGACCGACCTGATTTTGAAGTTTAGGGAACCTGCCGGAACAGGAATTTCCCGTTTGCCTGGTTCGCCGATCGTCTTTTTGTTTATCATACCGCCCTTTGAGGATCGGCTCAAGGGACACAAGGCGCTTTTTGTCCAAAAAAGTAACGAATCGCGCCACCCGTCAAAAAATAAGACGTTTGCGGTTCCTTGTCCAATGACTTTTCGTCCACGTCTTTCTATAATGGTTCCAGAACAGCCCATAGCGGGGCGGGAAAGGACGAAACGGAAATGGCAAATGTAATCAAAGAAAAAATGCAGAATTTTGCTGTCAACCAGGCCCTGAACTATATTGAAAGCGATCCGGAAGAAAACATCCCGAAGCTGATGGCTCTGGTTGACCGCTGTACCCCGGATGGATGGTATGAGGGGCAGCGCGCCGCGGTACGCAAGGCGATCGAGGAGAAAAATAATTGGTACGACCTGATCCTAAGGGTCTATCAATTGGACCCCGGCGTTCGGAAAGTGCTCTTCCGGAACCTCCTGTTGAACGCCTCCCTCAAGGGGAGCGCGATCCAGAACGAGACAAAAGAACGGGAAGGCTGCAATATCCCGTGGGCGATCCTGCTTGACCCGACTTCGGCCTGCAACCTGCACTGTACGGGATGCTGGGCGGCGGAGTATGGAAACAAGCTGAACCTGAGCCTGGAGACGATTGATTCCATTGTCCGGCAGGGCAAGGAATTGGGGACCTATATGTACATCTACACCGGCGGCGAGCCGCTGGTTCGTAAGAAGGATCTAATCCGTATCTGCGAAATGCACCCGGACTGTGAATTTCTCTCCTTCACAAATGGGACGCTGATCGACGATGCTTTCTGCAAGGAACTTCTGCGTGTCAAGAATTTTGTGCCGGCCATCAGCCTGGAGGGGTTTGAAGCGGCCAATGATGGCCGCAGAGGAGACGGCGTCTATCAGAGGGTGCAAAATGCCATGGCCCTGCTGAAAAAGAACGGGCTTCCCTTTGGCATTTCCACCTGCTACACCAGCAAAAACGTGGAGGATGTAAGCAGTGAGAAATACTTTGACCTGATGATCGACAGCGGTGCTCTGTTCGTGTGGTTTTTCCACTATATGCCGGTCGGCAACGATGCGGTCCTTGAGCTGCTGCCAAAGCCTGAGCAGCGGGAACTGATGTACCATCGAATCCGCGAAAGCCGGAAAACCAAGCCTATTTTCAGCCTGGACTTCCAGAATGACGGAGAATATGTGAACGGCTGCATCGCGGGTGGGCAGAGATATTTGCACATCAACGCGAAGGGCGATGTGGAGCCCTGCGTGTTCATCCATTACTCCAACTGCAATATCCACGACACGACTCTGCTGGATGCGCTCAAGAGCCCTCTTTTCATGGCGTACCACGACGGGCAGCCTTTTAACGAAAATATGCTCCGTCCCTGCCCGATGCTGGAAAATCCGGAAAAGCTGCGGGCGATGGTGAAGGCCACGGGCGCAGTCAATACGGATTATCAAAGCCCGGAGAGCGCGGATCATCTGTGTGATAAAACGATGGCCTACGCGGAAAACTGGAAAGAGACGGCAGACCGGCTGTGGAACGCCCGCGATGGCCGTACCGGCCGCGCTGCCGGGGAATAGC
>CAZBOR010000060.1:0-11172 GCA_964493585.1 uncultured Oscillospiraceae bacterium | reverse complement strand
GGAGGCATGGACTTCGTTCCGCAAAGGGATCCAATAGGCAGACAGACACACATGGGACCTGTTTATTTTAGCGAAGATTTCTTCCTATGTCAAGATAAAGTCCTGCGCTGCGAAAAAATCTGCACCGTTACAATGGATTCAGGGCAAGAGGGACTGCTGCCTGCGGCGAGCCAGCCATGTTCCTATGGCCATCCTTGGCCGGCATCGCCTATGCAAAAGCAGCGGGGCTGGAAACAGTGTCATTCGCCGTTATAGGCCGCGTCAGGATGGCGCCCGGACCTTCATATGCGTCCCTCCGTCCGGCCGGGTTTGCTACTGCACCACCGTATCTCCCTCTGCCGGTCCCTGATAGGAGCCCGGCGCGATGCTCTCCTGATAGGCCCGGCGGGCGTCCTCGATCCACGCCGGGATCTCGTGGACCGACACCGCCTTATACAGCTCCGCGCCGGTGGAAAGATTCAGCGTGCCGCTCTGGTCGTCCGTCACATAGATGAGCCACTGGTCCGGTTCCAGTCCCGCGATCTCCGCAAAATAGCAGTAAAAATGCTCCACCATGATGTACGCCTGGGGCTCGCCCACGGCAAGTCCCTCCGGGACCTCGCAGTCATAGTACTCCGGGTCCGCCAGCGCCGCAGCCGTGGAATAGAATTCATAGGTCACGCCATTGATGACAAAGCCCCCATTCCGGGATTCCGCCTCCTGCATACCGGAGATGTCCAGAGACGGCTCCTCCATCTCGTGGCCTCCGCAGCCGCCCAGGAGCAGCCCCAGGCACAGCAGCATCGCCGCTGCACGCATCCATGCCCGCAGCGCTCCGCCTCTCAAGCAACGCATTTCATGTGTCCTCCGATCTGATGTTTAATAGGCCACGCCCCAGTAGACCATCTTCTCGGCCTTCTTGCCGCAGATGGGGCAGACGTCGGACAGGTGCTCCTGCCGGAACGGGATGCAGCGGGAGGTCATGCCTGCCTTCTCCTTCATGTCCAGCTCACACTGGAGATTGCCGCACCACATGGTCTTGATGAAGCCGCCCTTTTCCTCCTGGAGCCGTTTGGCCTCCTCCAGAGAGTAGGCCGCGTAGGTGTGGTCCGCGATGTTCTTCGCCGCCTTCTCATAGAGACCGTTGTGGACCGCGTCCAGCAGCTCCGGCACCGCCCGCTCCAGCTCCTCCAGGGCGATCACGGACTTTTCGCCGTTGTCCCGACGGCAGGCCACGCATTGGCCCTTCTCCATGTCCTTGGGGCCGATCTCAATACGCAGCGGCACGCCCTTCATCTCATATTCCGCGAACTTCCATCCGGGGCTGTTGTCGCTGAAGTCCCCCTTGACCCGGAGACCCATGGCCTTGAGCCGGGCCACCAGCGCCTCCGCCGCCTCGTTGACGCCGGGCTTGTGGGCCGCGATGGGCAGCACCACCACCTGGATGGGCGCGATCCTGGGCGGCAGCACCAGGCCGTTGTTGTCGCCGTGGGTCATAATAATGCCGCCAATGATGCGGGTGGACATTCCCCAAGAGGTCTCATAGGGATGGGCAAGCTGGTTGTTCTTATCCGTAAAGGTGATGTCGAAGGCCGTGGGGAAACCGTCGCCGAAGTAGTGGCTGGTGCCGCCCTGGAGGGCCTTCCGGTCGTGCATCATGCACTCGACGGTATAGGTGCGCTCCGCGCCGGCGAACTTCTCCTTATCGGTTTTCTGTCCGCGAATGACCGGCATGGCCAGCACATTCTCGCAGATGTCCGCGTAGACCTCAAGCTGCTGCTCCGTCTCGGCGATGGCCTCCTCCGCCGTGGCGTGGAGCGTGTGGCCCTCCTGCCACAGAAACTCCCGATGGCGCAGGAAGGGCCGGGAGGTCTTTTCCCAGCGGAGCACGCTGCACCACTGGTTGTACAGCAACGGCAGGTCCCGCCAGGAGTGGACAATGTGCGCCCAGTGGTCGCAGAACAGGGTCTCCGAGGTGGGCCGGACGCAGAGCCGCTCCTCCAGCTTCTCCTCGCCGCCGTGCGTCACCCAGGCGCACTCCGGCGCAAAGCCGGATACATGGTCCTTTTCCTTCTGTAAAAGGCTCTCCGGAATCAGCATGGGCATGGACACGTTCACATGGCCGGTCTCCTTGAACCGCCGGTCCAGCTCCTGCTGGATATTCTCCCAGATCGCATAGCCATAGGGCCGGAGAATAAACATCCCCTTGGTGCTGGTATAGTCGATCAGCTCCGCCTTGGTACATACGTCGGTGTACCATTTGGCGAAGTCCACATCCATATCGGTGATTCGCTCCACCTTTTTCTCTTTTGCCATTGTATTTCATCCTTTCACGGCTCTGGCGGGCCGCTGTGCTTCGTTTCGCCTATGATACCACAATTTCCGGACCGCTTCAAGAGCACATCCCGCATTTTTTGCATAGGATGAGATAGATTTTCTCAAAAGGAGGCTGCTTATGGGAAGCTATGAATTTTACATAAAGCCCGCGCCGGGAGAATGTGTGGAGGCGGCGGTCTCGCTGCCCAAGGCCCAGGGCGCGGTGATCTCCGGCAGGGTGTCCGATGAAAAAGGCCCTGTGGAGGGCGCGCTGGCCCTGCTGCTGGAGCAGGACAGCGGCGCGCTGCTCAGCTATACCGTCACCGACGCCCTGGGGCAGTTCTGGTTCGGGCCGCTCTCCCCGGAGACGCTGTATCTGCTGCACATCCAGAAGCTGGGCGGCCACACCCGGACCGTGGAGCTAAGTCCATAAACAAGGAGCTGTCCCAAGGCCTCGCCCTGAGACAGCTCCCTGTCCGATTTTTTACTTCTTCTTTTTCTTAACGATCACAGCCGCTACAATCGCAACGACCACAATGACCGCGATCACGATGCCTGCGATGGCGCCGGTGGACATTCCGCTGTCCGTCTCTGCGGGAGCCTCCTCAGCAGGCGCCTCCTCGGTCTCGGCAGGAGTTTCCTCCGGTTCCTGCGTCTCAGCGGGAGCCTCCTCCACAGGCGTTTCGGCAGATCCCTCGGCCTCCACGGTCTCCTCGGCGGCCTCGGTCTCGGTGTAGCTCAGGCGGATCTCGCCTTCATAGCTTTCGCCGGGAGCGATGGCGGTCTCCACGCCGTCCACAGTCATGGTGACCTCGCCTCTCAGCCCCTGGACCACGGCGTCCGGGCCGATGCTCAGCGCGGACAGCAGGCAGTCGCCCGTGACGTTCCACACCGCGTTGTCGGTGAGGTTCACCGTCAGGGTGTTGTCGCCGTTGTTATAGAAGCGGTTGGCCACATGGCCGATGTCGTAATACTCCGCGATGGTAAAGGACGTGAGCTGTCCGGCCTCCTCGGCGGAGGTACCCTCGGCCAGGACCTTGGAGGTGTAGGCGGTGGCGTCGGTGTGGATGGTCTCGGTCTGGGCCACCGCGCCGTTGAGCACAGCGTCCTTGCCCAGATTGACCTCCACGCCCACGGCGGTCTCGCCATAGTAGCCGGAGCCGTTGTAGATGTCGCCGGTAAGCTCGCTGCTCTCCACGTTCAGATGGTTCACCACCGGACCGGACGCGCCGGCTTCTCCGCCGCCCATGTCGCCGCCTTCGCCGCCGGGACCGCCGGGACCGCCGTCAGGGGGATCGCCCATGGGGGCCCCTCCGTCGGGAGGCGTCATAGTACCGTCCGCGGCCACCATACCGCCCATATCACCGGCGGCGGTGGTCCCGGCATCCTCGGTCATTTCCGACGAGACATTTCCGTTTTCCGAGGGCCAGCCCGCCTCCTCCTCATGGGTGGTGTTGAAGCTGAAGGTCGCGGTGTCCATGCCGGTGGTGGAGTCGTCATTGTCCATGACCTGCAGGAGGATGCCGTTGGCCGTGTTCAGCTCCACACCGTTGGTGATGTTGATGACCGTGTCCCCCTGGGTGTTCTTGATAAGGAAGGACGCAAAGTTGGAGTTCACCACGGTGCCGTTTTCCAGGTTGATGGTGTCTGTCCCCTGGTGGGACATAAAGCCGAAGGTGTCGGAGTTGATGGTCGTGACCTTGTCCTCCGTGGCCTCGTAGACCTCGGAGACCTCGCCGTTGGCGTCCGTCAGCTCATAGGTCTTGCCCGCCTCCAGATTGGTGTAGGTGCCGGAGCCGCCGGTGAAGATGGAGGCGTAGGTACCCACGTCCATGGTCACGCCCAGGAACTGCTCGTCGGCGGAGCCGATGACATAGGTGCCATAGCCGGAGCGGGAGGTGAAGGGGTTGGGATCGCCGTCCGCGTCCTCATAGGTGCCGTCGGCCTGGATCATCTGATCGCTGCCCGTGAGGGTCATGGTGGTGTTGACCACGTTGAGCTTCATATTGGAGCCGGAATCCGTGGACAGCACCGCCCACTTGGCGGCGGAGGTCTCGCAGTCGATGACGTTCATGGTGGTGTTGCTGCCCTCCAGATTGGTGCAGCGGGCGTTGCCCATAATGCCGAGGATCCACGGGGGCGCCACCATGGTGTTCTGGGAGGGCGAGTTCAGATAGCCCTCGTGCAGGGTGCCGCCGTCAGAGTGCAGCACGGAATTGCGGACGGTCAGGGTGGACCCGGAATCCGCAAACAGGGTCATATTGGCGACGCCGGACACGGTGATCTCCGAATCCTCCACGGTGAGCTTGGTCCCCTCCCCAAAGGAGGTGATGGCCGTACCCTTGCCGGAGAAGTCGCAGGCCTGGAGGCCGTCGCCGTCGGTGTCAAAGCGGATGGTAGCCTTGGAAATGGTGTAGTCGATGCCGCCCGCCACGATGATGCCGTTAAAGCTGGGGTCCGTGCTCTCGATGGTCACGTTCTCCGCTCTGGCGCCGTCGTAGGAGGCGCCGTCCCCGATGGCGCCGGTGACGGATTTTTCCTCCACCACGCCGCTGCCATCGACGAACAGGGCCGCGTGGTAGGCATAGTCATTGTCCGTTTCGTCCGCGCCGCCGGCGGTAAAGGACGAAAGGCGGCTGCCGGCGTCGTCCAGCTCGTCGGTGTAGACCACCTGGGCGTTGTCCGCCTCGGTATAGGTCCGGTCGCTGCCGTCAAAGCGGGTGACGACGCCGTCCACCAGCAATGTCGCCACCTGGCCCTCCGGCGCGGTGATGTCTGCGGCCGCGCCCGTGAAGGTCTCCCCGGCGGCGGCCATGGTCACAGTCCCCAGCAGGGACAGGCACAGGCCGAAGCTCAGCGCCCGGACCATGCGTTTGGAATGCTTCATACGATTCTCCTTCCCCACAGGACGCGGTTTTCCCACTGTTTCGCCGGCAGCACGTTTTGCGGGATGCCGTATTAAAAAATTGAAACATTTACAGGATCAAAACGTCCCATGCTCTGCCTATTATAGCATATCGCCGGGGAAATAAAAGTTTTCTTCCGCACATTTTGTGCAATTTGGAGGGTCTGTTTTTGCACAAGCCTCCCGTTTTTGCCTATTTTGTGGAGGCCTGCGTGCTCAGCACCAGTCCGCCTCGGCGCTCTCCCGGAGCGGCAGCTCCCGGAATATCCGCGCCACCGCCGCCTGGTACTCCGTCAGGGAAACGGCCTTCCGCAGGAGCCTCTGGCACTGGTCCCGGTCGTCAAACAGCAAAATGAAATAGCGCCACAGCTCCTTCATGCGGAACATGGTGTTCCGGGCGCTCCCCAGCCGGGCGGCGGTCCCCCGAAACAGCTCCTCGTGGAAGGCCCGCAGTGTCTCCCGGTCCGCGCCGGGTCCGCCCTTGAGCTTGCACACCAGCGCCGGGTCCGCCACCAGACCCCGGCCCAGCATGATCGTCTCAGGCGCCGCCGCCAGATGCTCCAGGTCCTCCGCCACCGCCACGCCGCCGCTGAGACTCACGGGGTTTTTGCTCTCCGCCAGGGCCAGACGGAACCACTCCATGCGGCAGGGATTGCGATACAGATCCTGCCGGACCCTGGGATGGATGGTCAGCAGGCGGATGGGATAGCGGTTGTACAGCTCCAGCAGCGCCTCAAATTCCTCCGGGTCCGCCCAGCCCAGCCGGGTCTTGACGGAGATGGGGATGGGACTTCCGGCAAATATTTCGTCCAGAAACGCCTCCAGCGCCTGCCGCCGCTGGGGCAGCAGCGCTCCGGCTCCCTTGCCCTTGGCCGTGACGGTGCCGGAGGGACAGCCCAGATTCAAGTTGACCTCCTCATACCCCATGGCGGCAAGGCATTTCGCTCCCGCCAGAAAGTCCTCCGCCCGGTTGGTGAGAAGCTGGGGTACCAGCGCCGGTCCCGCCTGCTCCTCCAGCTCCCGCAGCTCCCGCTTGGAGAACACATGGCCCCGGGTCGGGGACATAAACGGCGTATAGTATCGGTCCACACCGGGGAAATACTGATGGTGGAGCTGCCGGAACAGCCCGTCGGTGATGCCCTCCATGGGCGCAAATTCATACTGCATGGGCCTCCTCCTCGTCTGCGGCCTTCGCCGCACACCTATTATAATGGATCTTCGCCAAAAAAGCCACCCGCTTCTGACGGCAAAGGGCAGCGCCCCGGTAAGCCGGAGGCGCTGCCCCAGAGTTCAGATATGGAAACCGTGCTTACTTGTTCAGATAGCGTTCCACGGCCGCCTGCGTGATCGCCTCGATCTCATGGATCCCCATGCTTTCCAGGGTCGCGCAGTAGTTATCCCATTCGGCGTCGATGTCCGCCTGTCCGGTGATGAATTTCAGCCGCCACTCCTCCTGATAGGTTTCAATGTCCGCCTGAAGCTCTGCCACGGTCTGGGATTCCTCCGTGGTGTAGGAGAGCCAGCTGGCGGTGGGCATGGTGCGGTCAGAGCTGTCATAGGCGGCAGCCCAGATGTCCACAGCCTCTTTCTGGGCATCATTGTAGCTCATCTGCTCGATCTCCAGATCGATCAGGCAGGGGAAGCCGGGGTTGATGTACAGGCTCTGGCAGAGCTGCCAGTCAAAGCCCAGCTCGTTGTTGAGGATCAGGTCGGTGAACTGATATTCCCCGTTCACTTCCTCGTAGGTCAGGCCCTCGGTGCCCCAGTTGCCAAGCATGAAGCCCTCATCGGAGAACAGGAAGTCCATATACTTGATGGCCAGCTCAGGATCAGAGCACTGGGTGGACATGGACAGGGTGTACTTATCGGAGGTCTTGACGCCGATATAGCCATAGTCCATCACGGCGTCGGCGTCCGCCCTGACCTGTCCCAGCGCGGTCAGCTTGAAGTTGGGGTTGCCCGTGGCGGCATAGTAGCCCGAAATCGAGGCCACATCCTCGTTGAAGATACCGCCCATATCGCTGTACACCACGTCCTCAGGGGGCTTGGTGTCGGACTCGTTATAGGTCACAAAGTCCACGCTGATATAACCCTTTTCATAGTATTCATGGAGCTTCTGAAGGGTCTGCTTATATTCATCGGACAGCGCCGCAAACTCCACCGTCTTGCCGTCCTCGGACATTTTATCCACAGCCCCGTAGGCTCTGCTGATTAGGTCGCAGTTGCCCTCGCTGAGTACGATCAGGCCATCCGTGAGGCCATGGTCCTTGAAGGCGGCCAGCACGTCGTCCAGCTCCGCGATGGTGGTGGGGATCTCCTTGCCCACATCCTCCAGAATGTCCTCACGGATCCAGAAGCCCTGGTCCGTGTAGTAGTAGTCGGTATACATCCCGAACAGGGCGGGGACCTGGCCCTCGTCGTTGACCAGATTGCGGTAGATGTTGGGGTCGGAGTTCATCAGGTTCAGATAGTTGTAGGAGTATTCCTCCAGCAGGGGCAGCAGATCCACCAGGATTTCGTCCTCAATGGCCTTTGCGCCGCCGCCGGTGTAGTTGGAGGCGCCCTTCTGGATCAGGTCGGTCAGATCCATGGACGCGCAGCGAAGCATAAAGTCGTCCGCAGACGTCTCCGTGGAAACCGCAACAATATCCAGATGCACGCCGGTGATCTCCTCCAGCTGCTCAAACATCGCAGCGTCTCCGGGAGACGAAATGTCGTTCAGGAAGGGAGGCCATGCCTGCCAGTAGGTCAGCGTGACCGGCTCCTCCACCAGGGGATAGGTGATCGGGGTCCGCTCCTCCACAGCCTCCTCGGCGGAGACCTCTTCGGCGGGAGCCTCCTCTGCGGGCGCTTCCGGCTCCTCCGCGGGAGCCTCCGCTTCCACAGAAGCCTCCTCCTCTACGGGGGCGCTGACGGAGTCCGTGCCGGACGCCGGGGCGTCGCTGCCGCTGCCGCAGCCGGCCAGGAACGTCAGCATCATGGTCAATACAAGCAGCAGGGATAACACATTCTTTTTCATGGTTTGATTCCTCCTTATGGTTTTTTGGGGGTGCTGCTTAATGTTATCATACGACATCCATATCGGCGGTTCAATCATCAAAAACCAATCCCGGCTATCAAAAACATATCGGCGCGGCGGCAGGATTTGTGACTTTTTGCAGTTTTCCACTTCCCTTTTTCCGAAAAACGGTGTATTGTATAAGCAGTACGGATAGAAACGGGAGGTATCATAATGCAGCAGATTATTTTAGAGCAGGAACGCCTGGACGATCTGGTGGCGGGCTATCGGGCGGCCTTTCAAGAAGCCCCCAGCCGTTTTTTCTCCGCGCCGGGCCGCACGGAGATCTGCGGCAACCATACGGACCACCAGCGGGGCCGGGTACTGGCCGCTGCGGTGGGGCTGGACACTGTCGCCGCCGTGGGCCTGAATGACTGCGAGGAGATCCGCATTCAGTCGGAGGGCTATCCCCTGTGCCGGGTATCCCTCCGGGACCTTGCGCCCAAGGAGGCGGAATACGGCACCACGCTGTCCCTGATCCGGGGCGTGGCCGCCCGGTTCCAGGCCCTGGGCTGTCCCCTGGCGGGCTTCAACGCCTATGTGACCAGCCGGGTGCTGCCCGGCTCCGGGCTCAGCTCCTCCGCCGCCTTTGAGGTGCTGGTGGGGACCATTCTCAACAGCCTGTTCCATGGCGGCCGCGCCACGGCCGTGGAGATCGCCCTCTGCGCCCAGTACGCGGAAAACGTATACTTCGGCAAGCCCTGCGGCCTCATGGACCAGATGGCCTCCTCCGTGGGAAATCTGGTGGCCATCGACTTTCTGGAGCCGGACGCCCCGGTGGTGACGCCGCTGGACTTCGACTTCTCCAAGACGGGGTACGCCCTCTGCATCATCGACAGCCGCGCCAGCCACGCGGACCTGACGGACGAATACGCCGCCATTCCCAGCGAATGTCGGTCTGTGGCGGCCCACTTCGGCCAGGAGGTGCTGTCTCAGGTGCCGGAGGAGGACTTCTACGCCGCGCTGCCGCTGCTGCGGGAGCGGTGCGGCGACCGGGCGGTGCTCCGGGCCATCCACTTCTACCAGGAGAACCGGCGGGTCCCCCAGGCCGTGGAGGCCCTGCGGCAAAACGACTTCGAGCGCTTCCTGGAGGTCCTGCGGGAATCCGGCCATTCCTCCTATATGTATCTGCAAAACGTCTCTCCGACCGGCGCCGTGCGGGACCAGGCCATGGCCGTGACCCTGGCGCTGTGCGAGCACTATCTGGATGGGACCGGCGCCTATCGGGTCCACGGGGGCGGCTTCGCCGGGACCGCCCAGGCCTTTGTTCCCATGGACCGTCTGGCCCGGTTCCAGGCGGGCATTGACGGTGCGCTGGGTCAGGGGGCCTGTCACATTCTCTCCATCCGTCCCCAGGGCGGCGTGGAACTGGAGGTACAGCTATGAACGTGTATTTCTATATCGACGCGCTGGTGGCCTACGGTCTTAGCACCGGGCTGATTACGGCGGCGGACAAGCGATACATCACCAACCGTCTGCTGGAGATCATGGCGCTGGACGATTACACCCCGACGGAGGGGCCTTGGCCGGAGGCGCTGGAGGAGATCCTCGGCGGCCTGCTGGAAAACGCCGTCTCCCGGAACCTTCTGGACGACAACACCACCGCCAGGGACCTGTTTGACACCAAGCTCATGGGGGCGCTGACCCCCATGCCGAGGGAGGTCCAGTCCGCCTTTGCCTCGGCCTACGCCGTCAGCCCCCAGACCGCCACGAACTGGTACTACCAGCTCTGCCAGGATACGGACTATATCCGCGCCTACCGCATCCGGAAGGATATGCGCTGGAAGTACGCCAGCGACTACGGCCTTCTGGACATCACGATCAATCTCTCCAAGCCGGAGAAGGACCCCAGGGCCATCGCCGCCGCCAAAAGCGCGCCCCAGAGTGCCTATCCCAAGTGCCAGCTCTGCGCGGAAAACGAGGGCTACGCCGGACGCATGAACCATCCTGCCCGTCAGAACCACCGCGTCATCCCCCTGGAGGTGGCGGGCGAGGAGTGGTACTTCCAGTACTCCCCCTACGTCTACTACAACGAGCACTGCATCGTATTCAACAAGCTGCATATTCCGATGGTCATCAACCGGGCCGCGTTCTTAAAGCTGCTGGACTTTGTCACCATCATGCCCCACTATTTTGTGGGCAGCAACGCGGACCTGCCCATTGTGGGCGGCTCCATCCTCAGCCATGAGCATTTCCAGGGCGGCCGGTACACCTTCGCCATGGAGCAGGCGGCGGTGGAAACGCCCCTGACCTTCCGGGGCTATGAGGACGTGGCCGCAGGGATCGTCAAATGGCCCATGAGCGTGATCCGCCTGAGCGGTCCGGACCGGCTGCGTCTGGCGGACCTGGCGGACAAAATCCTCACCCGCTGGCGGGGCTATACCGACGAAAGCGCCCTGATCCTCGCGGAAACGGACGGAACGCCCCACAACACCATCACGCCCATCGTCCGGCGGCGCGGGACGCTCTATGAGATGGACCTGGTGCTGCGGAACAACCTCACCACGGAGGAGCATCCCCTGGGGGTCTACCATCCCCACGCGGACAAGCACCACATCAAAAAGGAGAACATCGGGCTGATCGAGGTCATGGGTCTGGCGGTGCTGCCCAGCCGCTTAAAGGGCGAGCTGATGGATCTGGCCAAGGCCATCGTAGACGGCACGGACATCCGCTCCGACCCGGCCCTGGAGAAGCACGCGGACTGGGCGGACACGCTGAAGGCCCGGTACAGCTTCACCGCCGAAAACGCCATGGACATTCTCATGCAGGAGACCGGCCGGGTGTTCGCCGGCGTGCTGGAGGACGCAGGCGTCTACAAGCGCACCCCGGAGGGTCAGGCGGCGTTTCTCCGGTTTGTGGACGCGGTAAACGCGGAATAAAACGCAAAGGCCCGACACGGCATGAGCTGCTCCCC
>CAZBOR010000059.1:0-11213 GCA_964493585.1 uncultured Oscillospiraceae bacterium | reverse complement strand
TTGCCGTATATTCCGCAAACGATTTCCTGCGGCGTCCTGGAGTGTCTATCCGCTTCGGGCGCCGCCTTTTTGCGTTCATAAAGCCCGCTGGGTGCTCATAGGCTTTAGGGCAGGAGGCGAGGACACATGGAACAAAAGACGCTGACGCCGGAGCTGGCAGCGGCGCTGGAGCATCTGCCGGACAAGCGGAGAAACGCCGTTCAGGAGCTGCGGCTCCGACAGGGCGGGCCTGTGAAGGCCGTCTTTCCCTGGGGAGAGGAGCTGCTGACCGCCGGAGGCCGCGCCATTCCGGTGACGGAGACGCTGCTGCGGGAGCTGCTGGACCGGGCCACGGGCTGTTCTCCCTACACCCTCCGACAGGAGGAGGCGGAGCTGTTCCTCCCATTGGAGGGCGGCGGGCGCATGGGTCTGTGCGGAGAGGCGGTGGTCCGGGAGGGCAGGCTCCGGGGCCTGCGGCACATCAGCTCCATGGCCATCCGCTTTGCCCGGCAGTATCCGGGAGTGGCGGCGGAGGCGGCAAGGGTCCTGACGGCCCATGGGGATGTCCGGTCGGCGCTGATCGTTTCGCCGCCGGGCCGGGGAAAGACCACCTTCCTCCGGGATCTGGTCCGTCTGGTCAGCGAGAGGGGCTGGCGGGTCAGCGTGGCGGATGAGCGACGGGAGCTGGCCGCGGCGCACCAGGGGGTCCCGCAGCTTGATCTGGGGCCCTGCACCGATGTGCTGACAGGCTGTCCCAAGGCCCAGGCCATGGGGCTGCTGATCCGCACCATGAATCCCCAGGTGCTGGCGGTGGACGAGCTGGCGAGTCAGGCGGAGGTGGACATGGCCCTGGAGGCGGCAAGCTGCGGAGTGCGGCTCTTTGCCACGGCCCATGGGGACGGGCTATCCACGATGCGGCGGCGGCCGGGATACCGGGAACTGCTTGAGAGCGGGGCCTTTGACTGGTGCATCACGCTGAAGGGGTTTGGGACAGTTCAGATGGAAAGGCTGGGGAGTAATGCTGAAGATCGTGGGAGCCTGTTTGGTGGCGGCGGCGTCTATGATGGGCGGCTGGGCGGTACGCCAGGGAATGCAGCAGCAGCTTCGGCTGCTGAGACAGCTTCGGCTGGCCCTGGAGCTGATGCAGGCGGAAATGGAGCTGCATATGCCGCCGGTGGCGGAGCTGTTTGAGACAGTCGGCCGGCAGATGGGCGGTCCCGTCGGGGCCTTTTTGGAGGGCGTGGCGGTGGAGATGGCGGCGGTGACGGGTCGGCCGCCGCAGGCCGCCATGAAGCTCCGGCTGGAGCAGGAGCCGCTGGGCCTGGGACAGGAGGCGTCGGCGCTGGTCCTGGAGCTGGGCGGCTGTCTGGGCCGCTATGACCTGACGGGACAGGCCCGGACGCTGGCCCTGTACAGAAAGCGCCTGGATGACATGACCTCCAGGCAGGAGGCCCTGATCCGGCAGCGCGCCAGGGCGTCCATGACGGCTTCGGTGTGCGCGGGACTGGCGCTTATCATTATTTTACTGTAAGGAGCGCATATGGACATTGATCTGATCTTCAAAATCGCGGCGGTGGGCATCATCGTGTCCATTCTCAACCAGGTGCTGGTGCGCTCCGGCCGGGAGGAGCAGGCCACCATGACCACGCTGGCCGGACTGGTGGTGGTGCTGATGATCCTGGTGCAGAAGATCGCGGAGCTGTTCGAGCTGGTCAAGACCCTGTTCAACTTCTGATGGATACGGTGATGAAATGCTCCGCGCTGGCAGTGGCGGGGGCGCTTCTGGCGCTGGCGGTCCGCAGGCAGAGCGGGGAATTTGCGGCTCTGGTGGGGCTTGCGGCGGTGGTGATGATCGCAAGGCTGACCCTGGAGCTGATGCAGCCGGTGCTGACGTTTGTCCGCTCCCTGCAGGAGCAGGCGGCGCTCAGCGAGGGCGTGCTGTCCCCGGTGATAAAGACCCTGGCCATCGGCTTTCTCACGGAGACCGGCAAAAACATCTGCGAGGACGCCGGGGAAAAGACCGTGGCGGGCGTGCTCCAGATGTCCGGCAGCGTGGCGGCGTACTATGTAATGCTGCCGCTGCTGCAAAGCGTTCTGGAGCTGTTGGAGGCGCTGCTTTGAGGGGCCTGAGAGCGGCCGCGCTGCTGATGCTGCTGGCGATGGCGCTGGCGGGGAAGGGATGGGCGGCGGATGCTGCCTCCTTTGGTGCGGATCAGGTGGCCGAGGCGCTTCCGGAGGAGGCGGAGGCGCTGCTCCGGGGCCGGTCCGTGACGGACACCGACGGCTTTGGCGCGTCAGTGCGGAGGATCCTGGCGGGCGCTCTGGAGGGAAGCGGCAGCGCGCTGAAAAGCGGCATGGCCCTTTGCAGTCAGATCCTGGCGATTGTCCTGCTGTCGGCGGTGCTTCGCGGCACAGGCGGCGCTTCGGAACGGGCCATGGTCCTGTCGGGCGTTCTGGCCATCGGCGCGGTGTGCGCGGGCCGCATCAGCGGCTTTTTTACGCTGGCGGCGCAGACGGTGGACTCCATGACGGTGTTCTCTCAGGTGCTGTTTGCGGCGCTGGCCTCCGCCACGGCGGCGACCGGGGCCGTGGGGACCTCCTCGACCCTGTACGGAATCACGCTGCTGGTGTGCAGCCTGATGAGCAAGGCGGTCCAGACCCTGTTTCTCCCTGCTATCTCCTGCTTTATGGCTCTGATGATCGCCAACAGCGCCGTGGGAGACGACAGCCTGAAGCTGGCGGGAGATGCCATCAGGCAGCTTCTGACCAACGGACTGAAGCTGGCGGTGCTGGCCTTCACGGCCTATCTGTCGGTGTCCGGCGTCATCAGCGGCAGCGCCGACAGCGCGGCGGTGAAGGCCGCCAAGCTGGCCATCTCCTCCACGGTGCCGGTGGTTGGTAGCATGATCGCCGACGCCTCGGAAACGCTGCTGGTCAGCGCGAGCCTGCTACGCAGCGGCATGGGCGTGTTTGGAATGTTGGGGGTCCTGGCGGTGAGCGTGACGCCCTTTCTGCGGACGCTCTGCCAGTATCTGCTGCTCAAGGGTACCGCCGCCGCAGCGGGCGTGGCGGGGGAAAAGGAGCTTTCCGGGCTGATCGGCGCCATGGCCGGGGCCATGGGGATGCTGGCGGCCCTGACCGGGGCCTGTACGGTGATCCTGCTGATCGGCTGCGTGTGCTTTATGAAGGCGAGTGTGTGATGGATTTTAAGGGCTATCTGATTCGGCTGACCGCAGCGGCAATCCTGGCGGCGCTGGTCCGTCGGCTATCGCCCGCCGGCGGCGCGGGACGGGCGGCCAGACTGGGCGCCGGACTGCTGGTGCTGCTGACGGCCTTCGGACCGCTGGCGGAGGTCGATACCCTGGCGGCGGCGCAGTCCCTGGCTCGCAGCGGCTTTGCCGTGACCACGGAGGACGTTTCCGCTGAGGCAAATAACCTGCTTTCGGACCTCATATCTCAGGAGGCTGAGACATATATATTGGACAAGGCCCGCGACATGGACCTGACCCTGAGCGTCACTGTGGAGACAAGGGCGGATGGGGCCTATCCGGTGCCATGGAGCGTCACCATCCGGGGCAGCTTCACGGAGGAGCAGCGCTCGGCGCTGAGCCAGACCATTTCCCAGGAGCTTGGGGTCCCGGAGGACAGACAGGAGTGGTGGAGTATGTGAGAGGCAACAGATGTTTGGAAATGCTGAAGAAATACCGGTATCCGGCGCTGATTCTGATCCTGGGGCTGCTGCTCCTGCTGCTGCCGGCGGGAACGAAGGATGCTTCGGAAACGGAGAATCAGACGACGGCGGAGACAGATTTTGACCTGGAGGCGTTCACCAGGGAGGCGGAGGCGCTTCTCTCCGGCATCCAGGGGGCAGGGGAGGTCCGCCTCCTGCTGACATTGGAGAGCGACGGGCGGCGGGACTACCAGACCGACCTGAGCCAGTCCCAGGGGGACAGCTCCGGCCAGAGCCAGCGGCAGACGGTGCTGGTGAGCCGGGACGGTGACGAGACCCCTGTGACCGTCACCAGATATTACCCGGAATTTCGGGGCGCCGTGGTGCTGACAGAGGGCGCGGACAGCGCAAGCCTGACGTTTCGCATCAAGGAGGCGCTGTCCAGCCTCACGGGGCTGGGCATGGATAAGATCACTGTATTAAAATCGGATTGAAGGAGGACCCTATGACAACGAAGCTATGGAAACGAAACGCGGTGGTGGCAGTGGTGCTGCTGTTTATCTGTGTGGGGATCTATCTCAACTGGTCCTACAACCAGGAACCGGAGGCGGAGGCGGCGTCCGGCACGGCGGAGCTGGCGGACACGCTGGATACCGCGCTGCTGGAGGAGGCGGCCAATGACGGCCTTGGCGATGTGACCAGCGTGGACGCTCTGACGGCGGATGTGGTGGAGGTGTCCGACAGCGCCGACTACTCCGCCACGCTGACAGAGGCTTCCACCGACACCTCCATGAGTGAGTATTTCGCGGCCATCCGGCTGGCCCGACAGGAGTCCAGGGACAGCGCCGTGGAAACGCTCCAGGAGACCATCGCCTATGAGACCGGCGCGGACGACGAAACCGCCTCCGCCGCCTCCGTGACATTGGAAAATATGGTGTCAACCGCTTTGAAGGAGGCGGAGATCGAGGGGCTGGTCATCGCCAAGGGCTATGAGGACTGCGTGACCTATATGAGCGACGACGCCATCTCCGTGGCGGTGGCGGCTCCGGCGGAGGGCCTTTCCTCCGAGTCCGTGGCGCAGATCTGTGACATCGTCACCACCCAGAGCGACTATACCCTGTCCCAACTGAAAATTATTGAGGTCAAGTAATTGTTTTTCCCGTAAAAGTATGCTACAATGGTGGGGAAATGATGGATGGCAGACCATCCAGGACTGGAGGCAATTGCTATGAGCGATTCAAAAGAATATCTGGTGCAGGCCGCGGACAAAGGCACCGTCAATATTTCCGAGGAGGTCGTGGCGGCCATCGCGGCGCTGGCCATCAGCGAGGTCGAGGGTGTGTACGGCCTCTCCTCCAGCTTTACCGCCGACCTCAAGGAGATGCTGGGCAGGAAAAACATGAGCAAGGGCGTCAAGCTCACCATCCAGGATGAGACCGTCACCGTGGAGTGCTTCGTGGTGGTGGCCTATGGCTATGAGATCCCCGCCGTTGCCGCCGCCATTCAGGACGGTGTGATTACCGCCGTGGAATCCATGGCGGGCCTCAAGGTGGAGGCGGTAAACGTGGACATCTGCGGCATTTCCGCCCCTAAGAATTGAGCATGGGAGGACCGGGCGCATCCGCTTTGGATGCGCCCGGTTTTTTTGTTGACAACCGGGAGAGGGCATATTATAATTCATATAATAATGCTAGGAAATGAGGAGATGCGTATGCGTATCTACGCGGACAATGCCGCCACCACAAAAATCAGCCCCAGGGCGCTGGAGGCCATGGTGCGGTGTATGGAGCATACCTATGGCAATCCGTCCAGTCTGCACGATCTGGGCCGGCAGGCGGACAACGCCATGGAGGAGGCGCGGGAGGCCATCGCCGCCCATCTGGGCGCGTCCCCCAGGGAGATCTATTTCACCTCCGGCGGCAGCGAGGCGGACAATCAGGCGATCCTGTCCGCCGCCGAAGCGGGGGCGGAGCAGGGGAAACGGCATCTGATCTCCTCAAAATTTGAGCACCACGCGGTGCTCCACACCTTGAAGAAGCTGGAGAAGCTGGGCTTTGAGGTGACGCTTCTGGATGTTCACGAAAACGGCGTCATCCGGCCGGAGGAGCTTCGCGCTGCCCTGCGGCCGGATACGGCGCTGGTGTCCATCATGTATGTGAACAACGAGGTGGGGACCATAGAGCCCATCGGGGAGCTGGGAGCTGTCTGCCGGGAGGCGGGCGTGACCTTCCACACCGACGCGGTCCAGGCGGTGGGGCATATCCCCGTGGATGTGAGGCGGGACCAGGTGGATATGCTGTCCCTGTCCGCGCACAAGTTCTGCGGTCCCAGGGGCGTCGGAGCGCTGTATGTGAAGCAGGGAACGCCTCTTCGGTCACTCATTGAGGGCGGCGCACAGGAGCGGGGCAAGCGTGCCGGCACCGAAAATCTGCCGGGAATCGTGGGAATGCGGACTGCGCTGGATGAGGCGGCGGAGCATATGGACGACAACATCCGATATGTGAGTACGCTCCGGGACAGGCTCATAGGGGAGCTGTCCCGGATCCCCCGCAGCCATGTCAGCGGGGACCCATCGTGCCGCTGTCCCGGCATCGTGAATCTGTGCTTTGAGGGCATCGAGGGAGAGAGCCTGCTTCTGCTGCTGGACCAGGCGGGGATCTGCGCCTCCAGCGGCTCGGCCTGCACCGCCGGTTCCCTGGAGCCGAGCCATGTGCTGCTGGCCATGGGCATCCCGGTGGAGGTCGCCCGCGGCTCCCTGCGGCTGAGCCTGGGGCCGGAGAATACGGAGGCGGAGACCGACCAGATCATCCGCACGGTGTTCCAGGTGGTGGAGCGGCTGAGGAATATGTCTCCCGTGTGGGAGAAGCTGCAGAAGGGGGAGCGCCGGTATGCGCTATAGTGAAACGGTACTGGATCACTTTCAGAATCCCAGGAACGTGGGAAAGATGGAGGATGCCGACGGCGTCGGCGAGGCGGGCAATTCCCGCTGCGGCGACATTATGAAGCTGTATCTCAGGGTGGATGAAAACGAGGTCATTACCGACGCGAAATTCAACGCCTTTGGCTGCTGCGGGGCAATCGCCGCCGGCTCCATGGCCACGGAACTGCTCCGGGGGAGCTCCATCGCCGAGGCCCTGGAGCTGACCAACGAGAAGGTGGTGGAGGCGCTGGGCGGTCTCCCGCCCCAGAAGCTCCAGTGCTCCGTCCTGGCGGAGCAGGCCATACACGCGGCGGTCAGGGACTACCGCCGGCGAAAAAGCGGCAAAGCGCCGGAGGATTTGCTGGATCGCTTTTTCTGAAAAAAAGCAAAGCCCTGTGTGCCGCGTGGGACGGTTTTTTGTAGCAAAAGCGGGGAGACTATGGTATAATGGGGCATATCCTATCCGGGAGGGACCGCTATGAAAATGATCGCCTACGCCGTGGAACCGGAGGAACGGCCTGTGTTCCGCCGATTCCAGGAGGAATATGGAATCGAACTGACCATGACCGAGGAAAAGCCCGGCCGGGAGACCCTTGCTTTGGCCCAGGGCATGGACGCCATCAATGTGCTTTCCGATACGGTCATCACGCCGGAGCTGTGGGACGGGTTCCGGAGCTGCGGCGTCCGTCTGGCCGTGACCAGGTGTATCGGGATGGAGCACATGAATCGGGACTACGCAATGAAGCTGGGAATCCCGGTATATAATGTGGAATACTCGCCCGCCAGCGTGGCGGATTACGCCATTATGATGATGCTGATGGTCCTGCGGCACATCAAGCCCATGCTGCTCCGGTACGCGGGGCAGGACTTTACGGCGGCGGGACTGCGGGGCCGTGAGCTGCCGAACATGACCGTGGGTATTCTGGGCGCCGGGCGCATCGGGTCCACGGTGGCGCGGCATCTTTCGGGCTTTGGCTGCCGCGTGCGCTACTGGAGCCGCAGCCGAAAGCCGGAGCTTGAGGACGTGGCGGAGTATGTTCCCCTGGACACCCTGCTGGGGGAGAGCGATATTCTGACCATCCATCTCAGCGCCAACAGCCAGACCTATCATTTTATGGACCGGGACCGGTTCGCGGCCATGAAGCCCGGCGCGGTGCTCATCAACACGGCACGCGGACAGCTTGTGGACAACGGCGCGCTGATCGAGGCGCTGGAGTCGGGACGGCTCCGGGGTGCGGGACTGGACGTGCTGGACGGAGATCGGACCATCTACTACCGGGACTTTAAGAACATCCCCGTGAACCACCGGGAGATGGCGGTGCTCAGCGCCATGCCCAATGTGCTGATGCTACCCCACCTGGCCTACTTCACGGACCAGGCCCTGGAGGATATGGTGCGGAATTCCCTGATGGTGGCCAGCGAGCACTGGCGGGCGTAGAATGTTTTTCTTGACAATCGCCGCAATTTTGTTATACTTAGCTATATCTGTGTGCTAAATTGAGAGCAAAATGCTGAAAGAAGGCTGTTGAAATGGCGGAGGAACTCAAACCAAACGAGGGAAAGCAGGGAACGCTGGAGGTTGCGGGCGTTTCCTATCTGCGGCTTCCCATTAAGACGCACCTTGTCACCGACAAGGACGATATTCTGGACGTGGCGGAGAAGTATGGCGCGCCGGTGCTGTCGGACAAGGACGACGTGCTGTTCATCTCGGAAAAGTGCGTGGCCTGTACCCAGGGCCGCGCGATCCCGTTGGAGGACATCAAGCCCCGGAAGCTGGCCTATTTCCTCAGCAACCATGTGACCAAGACGCCCCACGGCATCGGTCTTGGTATGCCGGAGACCATGGAGTGCGCTCTGGTGGAGTGCGGCGTGCCGCGGATTCTGTTTGCGGCGTTGATCTCCGTCATCGGCAAGAAGCTCTTTCGCAGGAAGGGCTGGTTCTATAAGGTGGCGGGCTATCGGGCCAGAAGCATCGACGGGCCCTGCCACAATACCATCCCGCCCTACAATCACTATGTCGTGCTGGGACCGCTGGAGCCGGACAAGGTGGCGCGGGAGATTGCCCAGCGCATTGGCTACCGGGCGATCATCGTGGACATCAACGATTTGGAGGGCCAGATCCTGGGCGCCTCCGACAGCTCCATCGACAAGCGGCTCTATGCGAAAATTCTGAAGGACAACCCTCTGGGACAGGACGACCAGCAGACCCCCATGGGCGTGATCCGTATCGTCAGATAAACCGGCCTGACCGGATGTGCTCCCCCTGTTGTGGCAGCAAGGACTGCCGCCGCAGGGGGAGCCTTGTTGCGGCGGCCCTTTTGAAAAATGCAAACCGCGCCGGGTGGAATCTCCTTGCACTCCGGCCCGGAATGTACTATAATACAACTTGAAAAACAAATCAAAACGGAGGCAGAAACTATGAAATTTTCGCAGATGCCCTATGAGCGCCCGGAGCTGGAGGCCCTGACGGCGGAGCTTTCCGAGCTGACGCGCCAGCTCCGGGAGGCGGGCGATTATCCGGAGGCCAGGGAGATCTTTCTGAAAAAGGAAACGCTGGAGCGGCACATCTCCACCCTGAACACCCTGGCGAGCATACGCCATTCCATCGACACCAGGGACGCCTTTTATGACGGCGAGCTGCGGTTCTGGAACGCCGCCGGCCCGAAGCTGGAGGAGTGCCGCCAGACCTGGACCAAGGCCATGCTGGAATCGCCCTATCGGAGCGCGTTTGCGGAGGAATACGGCGATCTGATGTTTATCAACGCGGAGATCGCACAGAAAACCTTTTCTCCGGAGATCATGCCCGAATTGCAGCAGGAGAGCGACCTGACCATGGAGTATGAAAAGCTCCTGGCCTCGGCACAGATCCCCTTTGAGGGCAAAACCTATACCCTGTCCCAGCTCAGTCCCTGCAAGAGCGACCCCGACGACCGGAGGCGGCTGGCCGCGTGGAAGGCCGAGGGCCAGTGGTACAAGGACCATCAGGTACAGCTTGACGGCATCTATGACCAGCTTGTCCATCTGCGGGACGCCATGGGCCGGAAGCTGGGCTATGATGGCTACACCACCCTGGGGTATTACCGCATGGGCCGGAACTGCTATACCAAGGAGGATGTGGAGCGGTTCCGGGCCGCCGTGGTGAAATATCTGGTGCCGGTGGCGGACAGCATCTACCGGGAGCAGGCCAAACGGCTGGGAAAGGAATACCCCATGAGCTTTGCGGACAACGCCCTGGAGTTCCGCTCCGGCAACCCAAGGCCCATCGGGTCCCCGGAGGAAATACTGGACCAGGGCAGACAGTTTTATGACGAGCTTTCCCCGGAGACCAGCGCGTTCTTCCGGACCATGCTGGAGGGCGAGCTGCTGGATGTACTGTCCACGGAGGGCAAGCAGGCGGGCGGCTACTGCACCAGCCTGGCAGACTACAAGGTGCCGTTTATCTTTGCCAACTTCAACGGCACCCAGGGCGACGTGGAGGTAGTCACCCATGAGGCGGGACACGCCTTCGCGTCCTATATGAACCGGGATCGGGTCCCCATGGAGACCGTATGGCCCAGCATGGAGGCCTGCGAGGTCCACTCCATGTCCATGGAGTTCTTCGCGTGGCCCTGGGCGGAGCGCTTTTTCGGAGCGGATGCCAACAAGTTCCGCTACAGCCATCTGGCCAGCGCGCTGACCTTCATCCCCTACGGTACCATGGTGGACCACTTCCAGCATATCGTCTATGAAAAGCCGGACATGACCCCATCGGAGCGCCACGGCGTATGGAAGGAGCTGCTGGGAGTCTATATGCCCTGGGTGCGTCTGGATGGGGACATTCCCTTCTACGCCGAGGGGGAGGGCTGGCAGCGGCAGCACCACATCTACTCCTACCCCTTCTACTATATCGACTATTGTCTGGCGCAGACGGTGTCCCTGCAATTCTGGGCCATGCTCCAGGAGGACCGGGACAACGCCTGGCAGCACTATATGGCCTACACCGTCCAGGGCGGCAGCCGGGTCTTTACCGATCTGCTGAAAAACGCCGGACTGGAGAGCCCCTTCGAGGAGCGGTGCCTGCAGAGGGTCTGCGCGGTGGCCAAAAACTGGCTCCAGAACTTTGACATGAGCGGAATTGCGTGAGAAAAAGCCGCTCCCGGGAGCGGAAATCTGAGCGGTTTACACATTTTGTAACAGGTTCGCAAAAAATATAACCGGATAATAGTTGCATTTCGGACTAAAATCCTGTAGAATAATAAAGTTAAAACAATTACTAGGAGGTTACACGTATGACACATCCTCAGTACCCCACACTGTTTTCTCCCTTGCAGGTGGGAAATGTGGTGTATAAGAACCGCATTTTCCAGGCGCCCGCTACGCCCCATCTGCTTCAGACGGACGAGCCGTATCCCACCGACGCCTACCGCGCCTACTATGTGGAGAAGGCCAGGGGCGGTACCGCTTCTGTGACCATCGCGGGTCACGATATGAACTCTCTGGCGCCCTTCCGTCCCGGCTGGCACAATCTGGACCTGCGGCAGACCAACTATCACCGCTACTGGCAGAAGTGTGTGGACCAGATCCATTTCTACGGCGCCAAGGTGTCGATCGAGCTGCTGGCGTTCTTCTACTCCGGCTGGACCGGCGGCAAGAAGGGCGAGGGCG
>CAZBOR010000058.1:0-11229 GCA_964493585.1 uncultured Oscillospiraceae bacterium | reverse complement strand
GTGGACTTCATCAAGGAGGACGGCGTCTGGAAGATCTGGCACATGACCATGTTCACCGACATCGAATGCCCCCTGGGCGGCAACTGGGGCCGGGACAAGATGTACGCCCACGAGGGCGCGGCCATCCCGGAGCCCACGGTGAAGGAGCATTACTACACCAGCTATGGCGAGGACTTTGTCTCTCTGGTGGCGCCCAGCCTGCCGGAGCCGTATGATACCTTCGCCAACACGTTCAGCTATTAAGGAGGTGCGTAGGAAATGGCAAAGAATGTAAGAGAATATACGGCCGAGGAGAAGATCCAGCGCGCCTATGATATGATCCAGATCAAGAACGTCATGGCCCGGCACGCATTTTACCATGCCGCCAACCGCCACGACATCGAGATGGAGACCCTGTGGGCGCACAAGGCCCCCAATGTGAGCTGGGGCAACGCCGGCGGCTTTCAGATCGGCCGGGACGTGGTTTGGGATTTCTATGTGAAGCCCCACATCGGCCACGCCATGAAGCCCGGTGAGACCCAGGTCCACACCCTGACCACGCCCCTCGTTGAGATCGCGGGCGACGGCCAGACCGCCCAGGCCATGTGGTACACCCCCGGCTACATCTGCGGTCACGGCGGCCCCATGGACCCCGACGACGCGCCCCTGGACGGCCAGTGGATGTATGAGCGCTACGCGGTGGATTTCATCAAGGAGGACGGCGAGTGGAAGATCTGGCACTTCTTCGTGGGGACCGATTTCAGCTTCCAGGCCGGCACCGAATACGCCGAGCCGGACAGACCGCCCATGGGAGCGCGCAAGCCCCAGCGGGGCGTCCTGCGTATCCCGAACCTCTATACGTCCAAGTACGGCTGGAGCGCCTATCCGCACTTCCCGGAGCCGTATGAGACCTGGACGCCGGAGATCAGCTATGGCCCGGAGCCGTTTATGAAGGAGGGGAAGTAACATGACTGAGCTGGAACTCAGAGCCCACCGGATCGAAGCCGTGGGCGCCATCGAAAATCTGATGAGCCTGCACGCCTATTACCATGCTGCCGACCAGAACCGGGAGGAGCTGCTCAACTGCTGGTCCAAAACCCGCGGCCCGGAGGTCATCTGGAGCCAGAACTTCGGACGCTGGCAGGGGATGCACAAGCTGATGCCCATGTACGCCGGCGACAACAAATACACCGACGCCGAGTGGCTGAAGGGCAAAATCGTCAAGGCCCGTCCGGAGCTGGCGGACGCCATCAAGGACATCGACGGCCGCGCCCTGGCGGAGATGCCCGTCCACACCCTGGCTTCGCCCATCATCGAGGTGTCCGCCGACGGCATGAGCGCCAAGGGCGTCTGGTACACGCCGGGCTTTGCCCTGCGGCATGACTATATCAACGGCACCGCCAACGTCATGTGGATGTGGGAGAAGTACGGCGGCGACTTCATCTATGAGGACGGCGAGTGGCGGTTCCTGCGGCTGCTGATCTGCATGGATATGACCAACGGCGCGGACGCCGGCTCCTGGACCGACCCCAAGAAGCCCATGGGTCCTCCGCCGGAGGAGAAAAAGGAGATCGACCCCGACGATCCCGACGGCAAGCGCGGAAAGTCCCCCGCCATGGGCGGCACCGTGGATGTGGAGAAGGACGAGCCGGGCCGCTATACCGACTACAAGCCCACCCGGATCCCCACCGAAACGCCCAAGCTGCCGGAGCCCTTTGAATCTCTGGAAACGACCTGGAGCTATTGATATATCAGCTGCGGCTGGCGGATCTCTGACTGCCGCCAGCCGCTTTCATGGAAATGGAGGAGATCCTATGAAAAGCGTGAAGGGCTATATCATGGAGGATATGTGGGGCCACAATCTCATGTCCGGCGACGCCATTCGCGGCTGCGTCACCGAACAGACCTCGCCGGAAGCGAAAAAGGAATACTGCCAGGGCATCTTCACCGTGTTTCCCCATATGCTGCTGGGCAATTTCTCCCGCTGGCTCTGGGGAGAGGACGCGCCCAAGGACTATCAGCGCTTTATGGAGCCCAGCGTCCAGGCGCTCCAGGCCAAGGTGTTTCCGGAGCTGGAGCGCTGCTTCGACGGCAGCTTGTCCGGGCCGGAAACGGCGGAGGTGATGGTCTCGCTGCTGACGGAGGTGATCCCCAAGCACGTCCTCACGGGCTTTTACGACTATATGTTCGCCGGGCAGCCGGATTACCGGGACATCAGCGGCTTCTGGCTCCAGGCGCAGCCCCTGCTGGGGATGACGGCCGCGCTGATCCGGGCCGCCTACAGCGCCATGACCCAGGAGGAAAAGGCCGAGGCGTTCCTGTATCTGGGCGGCAGATACCCCTTCCTGCTGGTCAAGCGCTGGTACGACTGGCACTACGGCAAGGAGAAAATGGAGGCCCCTCCCGGTCCGCCGCCGCAGCGGTAGCCGGAGCCGCCGTAAAAAACGCACCCCATTTGCCGGGCCGAAAAGGTCTGACAGATGGGGTGATTGTTCTGCCATCCGCTATGGACGGCCTGGGGCCGTCACGCATCCGGACCCTGACGCCGCCTTTTCCTCCGTCCTATCGGAAGCGGCAGCTCCTCAAGGGGCGTTTGCAATAATTCTGGTACTCAAACCTCAAATAATGGTTCTTTTTTCGGCGGCGGTTTTACGGTATAATTAAGATGATAAATAAGCGTGGTAAACGCGATAGGAGGCATAACATGAACAAAAAAGCATTTACCGCAGAAGAACTCCTGACCCGGTGGGAGATCCGTCGGGAGGTACAGAACATTATGGGCAAATACTCCCAGAGCTACTGCATCAAGCAGGAGGGGAGCCTCCCTCAGTTCTGGAGCAAGCGTGAGGACGTCAGCCTGGGCGTCAACAACGGCTATTACATCGGTCAGGAGGCGGTCAACGGCTACTACGCGGCCATAGAGGCGGAGACCAGACTGGCCAGCCGCCTGATCGCCGCCCGGTTCCCCAAAAAGGCGGAGGGCAAAACGGAGGAGGAGCTGTTCGGCATCGGCCAGATCTCCTACCGGCCCATCGACACCGCCGTCATTGAGGTGGCGGACGACCTCCGGACGGCAAAGGGTCTCTGGGTGGTCCGGGGCCTGGTGGAGAAAATCACCACCGCCGGACCGGTCTCCTTCTGGGATTTCTCCTACTGGGCCGTGGACTTCATTCTGGAGGACGGCGCGTGGAAGATATGGCATATGCTCGATCTGGCCGAGGTCAATTCGCGGCAGGGCCTCAACCTCACCGACACCCCGGAGCCGCTGCCGGAGGACCCGGCCTTTGCGGAGATGGCGGCCGCCGCCGTTCCGGCGCCCACAAAGCCCTGCGTGCTGCGGGAGACCTACCGTGCGGATCGCCGCTTCTCCCCGTCGCCCAGGGTCCCGGAGCCCTATAAGACATTCACGGAAACATTCAGCTACGGCGCATAAGGAGGTCAGGATATGTCTCAATGGAATAAAAACCTCACCCCGGAGGAGCAGGTGTGGCTGCTCTGGGACAAGGAGGAAATCAAGGACGTTATGAGCCGCAACGCCTACTACACGGCCAACGACGAGCGCCGCCGCGCCATCCAGGAGCTGTGGGTCGCCGCCGAGGAAAACCGCAAAACCGCGTCCATGGGCTACAACAACGGCTACTATGTGGGGCTGGACAACATCATCAAGCATTTCGTGGTGGACGCCTATGACGCACGCTTTGAAAATCTCAAGGCGTATCACGAGGCCGCCGGCGTGGAGCTGAGCGAGAAGAATCTGGGCTACGGCGCGTCCTTTGTCCACACGGTCAATACGCCCTACATCGAGATCGCCGGGGACGGCAAGACCGCCAAGTACATCGGCTACGACTGCGGCCTTTACTGCGTCGGCAGTCCCGACGGCGGCTCCGACAGCAATTTCACCTTTGCCAAGATCTACGCGGATCTGGCCAAGGAGAACGACCAGTGGAAGATCTGGCATCTGCTCACGGCCTATGACCATGTGATCCCCGCCGGCAAGAGCTACGGGGATCTGGACCCGGAGGCCCCCTGGGGCGCGGACATTGTGGAGCGGGCCTGCGGCGATCCCACCGTCCGGGACGTGGCCTATGACGCCCTGTACGGCTGGGTGGACGTCTGGGAGCGTCTGCCCCGGCCCTACTACACCTTTGACCCCGCCAAGGGCTACACGGCGGAGGGCAAACCCGCCTGCTACAAGATCGGGCTGTACAAGTAAGGAGGGACAATCATGATCTATCAGAAGCTTTCATTTGAACAGCGCCTGCACAACGCCATCGGCGCACAGGAGATCGAGCAGGTCAAGGCATGGCACGCCTACACCCACGGCATGGGCTATTCCAAGGAGGAATGGGACGCCATCTGGTACCGCGGTGAGGACGTGACCTGGGCGCACTTCTTCGGCCGCATGGTGGGCTGGGACGAAGTGTGGTTCGGCTCCGTGGTCAACCCGGAGGAGGGCTACTACGAGCGGTACTGCAACCACATCCTCAACTACAAGGGCGCCAGCTATTTCGACGCCCGCAGCGTGGGCTGCACGGCCCTCCACTGCCTGGCCTCTCCGGTCATTGAGGTGGCCGAGGACGGCATGACCGGCCGGAGCTGCTATCTGACGCCCGGCACCATGATGGCGCGGATGAGCCCCAACAAGGTCCGCAACGGCGGGTTCCTCTGGGAGCGCTACGGCTCCGACTTCGCCTACGACACCACGGACGGCAAGTGGTACTATTTCCACGAGCACGTCTGCCCGGACATCGGCTCGGAGTACGGCACCAAGAACTGGGCCATGGAGATGTACGACCAGGAGGTCACCGGACGGATGCCCTTTGGACCGCCGCCGGAGGAGGATCAGGGCGGTCCCGGTCCCCAGGGCGGTCCCGGCCCGGAGGCCAAGGAGGGCGGCGGTCACGGCGGCGCGCCCGGCGGCTATCGCCCGGTGAAGCCCCGCGGCGCTCTGGGCGGTCCTCCCTGCACGGATGTCGGCCCGCTGCACAACAACGCATCCATGACCCAGACGGTCCAGAATACCGTACCCTGGCCGGAGCCCTACAAGACCCTGGACGATGAAAACTCCTACGCACCCGGCCACAACGACATCACAAAGCGTTATTCGGCGCTCAAGTCCATCGTCAAGGATGGCGTGCGTCTTTAACGACATATCAATCGAGGAGGTACTTTTATGAAAAAAATTGTTGCGCTGCTGCTTGCCTTGAGCATGATCTTTGCGCTGGCGGCCTGCGGCAGCGAAAGCAGCTCCGCCGCCTCTGCGGCGTCCGCTTCGGAGGAGGCCTCTGTGGCGGAGGAGGCTCCCGTGGAGGAGGAAGCTCCCGCGGAGCCTGCAGAAGAGGAGGAGATCGCCCCGGAGGAGGCTTCCGCAGAAGAAGAGGAGGAGGCCGCCGCCCCGGAGGAGGAAGAAATCCAGCTTCTCGATCCCCTCAGCTATCCGGTCTCTGACGGCAGCACGACGCTGACCTACTGGTACAGCTATCCGCCCTTCGTTCCCAACTATCTGGACGATGTCTCCAACAAGGAGATCTATCAGGCCATCAATGCGGCCGTGGGCGTCAACATCCAGGTGGTGGGCTACTCTCTGGTCAATGCCAGCGAGCAGTTCCAGCTTATGATCGCCTCCGGCGACTACACGGACATCATCTACGGCTTCGGCGCCAACTACTCCGGCTCCGTAGAGGGCGCGGTGGAGGATGACATCATCACGGACCTGGCGCCCTATCTGGAGGAGTACGCGCCCGACTACATGAACTACATCCTTCAGGACGAGGAGGTGGAGCTGGCCACCCATACCGACGCGGGCTATGTTCCCTCCTTCTGCGGCATCAATGACAATGCCCGTTCTGTCAACGGCGGCCTCATCATCCGGACCGACTATCTGGACGCGGTCAACATGGAGATGCCCTCCACCTATGACGAGATGGAGGAGGTCCTGACCGCGTTCAAGAACGAGCTGAACGTCCCCGCTCCCTATTGGAGCAACCCCGCCGGCTATGTGATCGAAATGACCGCCGGCTATGACGTGGGGACCGGCTTCTATGTGCAGGACGGCGTTGTGAAGTACGGCTTCTATGAGGACGGCTTCTACGACTATCTGACCATGATGAACCGCTGGTATGAAAACGGCCTGCTGTACTCGGATTTCGCGTCCCAGTCTCAGGACCAGCAGTTCCCGCCCAGCGATATGGTCAACAACAGCGAGGTGGGCGTGTGGTTCAACTCCCTCAACGAGATGAGCGCCTACAGCGCTGACACCGCCAACGATCCGAACTTCACCATCGCCGGGCTGTATGTCCCCGCGGCGGAGGAGGGCGCGACGACGCACTTCTCCACCCTGACCGCCAAGGTCGATACCACCGGCGGCAACTTCATCTCCACCAACTGCAAGGACATTGAGCTGGCCATGGCCTGGTGCAACTACTGGTACACCGAGGACGGCACCCTGATGGCCAACTACGGCATCCAGGGCGAGACCTGGGAGTATGACGAAAACGGCGACCCCAAGTTCACCGACATGGTGGTCAACAACCCCGATATGCCGTTTGACTTCGCGATCTCCGTGTTCTGCGAGTTCAACGGCGGCGGCTACTATATCCTCAACGCCAAGACCGACTCCAACTACACGGAGGTCCAGCTGGAGGCCCGTGCAAACTGGCTGACCAACTCCGACGACCTGTACAACTATCCCGGCTACGCCGCGCTGAACGCGAATGAGAGCTCGGTCTACGGCGAGCGCATCGGCGACATCGAGACCTACTTCGAGGAGATGTCCCTGAAGTTCATCACCGGCGCCGAGCCTCTGACCGAGGAGAGCTGGGAGACCTATAAGGCGGCTCTGGACAGCTTTGGACTCCAGGAGTGCGTCGAGGTCTATCAGTCGGCCTATGACCGCTATCTGGAGCGGTAAACCGGACCGGCGCGGCACGAACGCAGTTCCTTACCGCAGCCCATAAAAACCGGCCCCGCACCGAAAGGAGCTATGCTCCATCCGGTGCGGGGCCTTTGCCGTTTCCGGACCCGGCTATGCCTGAAGCCGCCGGGCGGGACAGGTGCGTGCGGGGGGCGGGCCGGGGAAATAAGTTCCACGGCATGACGCGCATTTTTTGACTCCCTCTTGCGGACCGCG
The DNA here is from genome assembly GCA_964493585.1 of uncultured Oscillospiraceae bacterium. Classification (GTDB taxonomy): domain Bacteria; phylum Bacillota; class Clostridia; order Oscillospirales; family Oscillospiraceae; genus HGM13006. Next base: position 4,121 of record CAZBOR010000058.1, on the reverse strand, counting down.
CCCCGGCATGGTATCATAGTATCATATCAACCACGGGAGGCTGCCATGACTGCACCGCTTTATGACGCTCTGACCGCGCTGGCCGGATCGGACCCGCTGCGGCTCCATATGCCGGGCCACAAGGGACGTCTTTCCGGCGCGTTCCGGGATACCGCCGTCCTGGATTTTACGGAGCTTGTCCCCACCGGGGATCTCTCCACCACCTCCGGCCCCATCGCCCAGGCGGAGGCCCTGTACGCCCGGGCCGTGGGCGCCAGGGACGTGCTGTTTTTCACCTGCGGGGCCACCCAGGGCATTTTCACCATGCTTTCGGCGGCGGTGGGCATGGGCGGGACGCTGCTGCTGGACCGGGGCTGCCACAAGAGCGTCTACCACGGCATGGCCCTTCTGGACATCACCCCGCGCTACCTGCTGCCGCCGCTGCTGCCGGACACGGCGCTGCCCGCGCCGGTTTCCCCGGAGCTGCTGGAGGACCGTCTCCGCGCCCACCCGGAGGTCCGGGCGGTGCTGCTGACCAGCCCCAGCTATTACGGCGTTATCACGGACCTGCGGCCCCTGGCGGAGATCTGCCATGCCCATGGAGCGTATCTGCTGGTGGACCAGGCCCATGGGGCGCATTTCCCCTTTATCGGCCTGCCCTCGGCGACGGAGGAGGGGGCGGACCTGGCGGTGGCCTCTGCCCACAAGACCCTGCCCGCCCTCGGCTCCTCGGCGGTGCTGTATGTGGGCCGGCAGGCCCCCTGGGACGCTCTGGCTCTGAAGCAGATGTCCGCAGTATTCGCCACCACCTCTCCCAGCTATCCCATTCTGGCCTCCATCGACTGCGCCAGAGCGCAGCTCATGGATTCCGACGCCTACCGCCAGATGGTGCGCCTGACCGGGGACCTGCGGCAGCGCATCAACCGGGAAACGCCCTTTCACGCGCTTTTGGAGACGCCGGCGCTGCGGCTGGACCCCTGCCGCCTGACCATCGACATGACCCCCGGCGGGCTCAGCGGCAGGGAGGCGGACCGGCTGCTCCGGCGGCAGCGCATCTATGCGGAGCTCGGCGATGAACGGTATCTGGTGTGCATCCTCACCTGCTGCGACCGGGAGGCGGACCTGGACCGCCTGCTGACGGCGCTGAAAGCGCTGCCCACCGCAGACCCCGGCACGCCCGACCGTCCCGAGCTGCCGCCCCGACCCATTAGGCGGCAGAGCCTGCGGGCGGCCCTGTTTGGACCCCGGAAAGCCATGCGTCTCCGGGACGCGGCGGGCCAGATCTCGGCGCAGATCCTTGCGCCCTACCCGCCGGGCATCCCCGTCGTGGCTCCGGGCGAGGAAATTACGGAAAAACATATAGCCTATTTGCAAAAAAAGAGTTATAATATAGACACAGCTATCGACGTTTCTTCTAAACCATAAAGGAGGCACCATCTATGAAACTGCTATTTGCCATAGTTGACCGCGAGGACGCCAACACTGTCGTCCGCAATCTCAGTCACCGGGGCTTTTCCTCCACCAAGCTGGCCACCACCGGCGGATTTCTGCTCTCCAACAATATCACGCTGCTGGTGGGCGTGGAGGACAAGATGGTCCAGACGGTCATTGACATTATCAAGGAGTATTCCCACAGCCGCAAGCAGATGATCCCCACCAACGACCTGTCCTTTGACTTCGACACCAACACGCCTCTGGAGGTCTCCGTGGGCGGGGCCACCATCTTTGTGCTGGATGTGGACCGGTTTGAAAAGGTCTGATGCAGTTTCCCGGCTTTTACGGAAATGAGGGCCTGAAGCAGCGGCTGTCCGCCGCAGGTTCCAGGCTCTCCCACTGCTATATTCTGGAGGGACCCGCAGGCTCCGGGAAACGGACCCTGGCGGAGCTTCTGGCGGCGGCCATGGAGTGCCAGTCCGACGGCGACGTCCCCTGCGGCGTCTGCGCCGCCTGCCGCAAGGTCCGCAAGCGGGAGCACCCGGACGTGATCTGGGTGGACAGCGACACCGCCACGATCCCCATCCGTCTGATCCGGCAGATGCAGGCCGACGCCTTTGTCAGGCCCAACGAGGGCCGAAAAAAAATCTATGTGCTTCCACGGGCGCAGGATATGCAGATTCCGGCCCAGAACGCGCTGCTCAAGCTGTTGGAGGAGCCGCCGGATTACTGCGCCTTTTTCCTGCTGACGGACACGCTGGAAAAGCTGCTGGAGACCGTGCGGTCCAGGGCCGTGGTGCTGACCCTCTCGCCCCTGAGCCGGCAGCAGCTTCTCTCCGCGCTGAAGCAGCGGCGGCCGGACGCCTCCCAGGAGGCGCTGGTCCGTGCGGCCGAGCGCAGCGAAGGCTATCTTGGCCCGGCGCTTGAGGCGGTGGACGCGGCGGAGACCCCTCTGGAGCAGCAGGCCGCTGCGCTGCTGACGGCCCTGGCCTCCAGGGACGAGCTCAAGCTGCTGGAGGCCCTGCTGCCCCTGGAAAAGCTCAAACGGCCGGACCTTCTTTCCCTCCTGACCCTGCTCCGGCGTACGCTGGTCCGGGCCATGGACCCCGGCACGCCGGACCGCACCCTCTCCGCCGCCTGCACCGTTTCCCAGTTGGATACCGCCGCCAGAGCCGTGGGCCACGCCATCACGATGCTCCAGGCCAACGGCAGCGCCGGTCACGCCGTGGGGTGCCTGATGGCGGAAATGAGCCAGTAGATTCAACGTCTTATAGAAAGATTGGAGTACCCACATGAACAACAACGACACACAGCAGGGCAAGGTCCAAGCCCCTGTTGTAACCTTCAGCAATATCCCCCTGGACGACGAGATCCCCGTCCCCGTCGGCTATGACACGCTGCCGCCCGAAGCCCTGGCGCCCCAGGAGGTGACGGTGGTGGACATTCAGTTCAAGCGGGGCGGCAAGGTCTATTACTTCGACCCCGGCAGTCTGACCATCTCCGCCGGAGAGGAGGTCATCATCGACACCGCCCGCGGCGCGGAGTACGGCTACTGCTCCGGCGGCAACCACGCCATTCCGCCGGACAGCCTGGTGCTGCCCCTGCGCCCGGTGCTCCGGGTGGCCACGGAGCAGGACAAGCGCTCCCGCCAGGAATACAAGGCCAGGGAGGCCGCCGCCTTTGAGACCTGCCAGCAGAAAATTCTGGACCACAAGCTGGATATGAAGCTGGTCTCCGCGGAGTACAGCTTTGACGGCAGCAAGATCCTGTTCTACTTCACCGCCGATGGCCGGGTGGATTTCCGCAATCTGGTCAAGGACCTGGCCGGCGTGTTCCGTACCCGCATCGAGCTGCGCCAGATCGGCGTCCGGGACGAGGCAAAAATGCTGGGCGGTCTGGGCATCTGCGGGCGGCCCTTCTGCTGCAAGCAGTTCCTGGACGACTTCCAGCCCGTGTCCATCAAGATGGCAAAGACCCAGAACCTTTCCCTGAATCCCACCAAAATCTCCGGCACCTGCGGGCGGCTCATGTGCTGCCTCAAATACGAGCAGGACGCCTATGAATCCCTGCTCAAGACCAGCCCCAAGCCGGACTCCATCGTCAACACCTGCGACGGCATGGGGACCGTCACAGAGTCCAATCTGCTGAGGCAGACCGTAAAGGTCCGGCTGGACAGCGACTCCACCTCCATCAAGTGCTATAACAACTGCGACATCTGCGTCCTGCGAAATGGCAAGGCCAAGAAGAACGACCCGCCCATTCCCACGGACCTGCCGCCGCTGCCGAAGCCGGAGCGCCAGGCAGAGCCGGAGACCATCGCCATGTTCGACGAATCCACCCTCTCCAACTACACCTACGGAGAGGAGCCGTCCCAGGACCAAACCGAGCGCAAGCGCCCCGCCCGGCCCGGCAAGGACAAGGGCCGCACCCACACGGACCGTCCCAAGAGCCAGACCGCCAAACGGCCCAAGGCCGAATCCGCCGCTCCCAAGGAGCAAAAAGAGGGCGGAAAGTCCAAAAACTACCACCGCCGCTATTACCGGGGCGGGAAAAAGCAGAATTAGGACCGGGGGCAAACACCGCTGTGAGCATCAGGCCGGCAGCGGTGTTCCCGCTTCTGCGCGGAAATATGGGCGCGACAGGAGACGGCATCCGTCCAAACGTGCCGGGGCGGGCTTTCGGCGTTTCGCCGAGAAACTTTGCCCCCG
>CAZBOR010000057.1:0-11312 GCA_964493585.1 uncultured Oscillospiraceae bacterium | reverse complement strand
GCGGCCACGGCGGTGAAGGTGGTGGTGGGGTCCATGCCGTCCAGCGCCACGATCAGCACGCTGACCGTGTAGACGACGACAAAGACCGCCAGATACACCAGGGTGTTTTGCAGCACGGAGCTCTCCACGGGCTTGCCGTTTACCCGGAGATGCCGCACAGACCTGGGATGGGCCATGCGGCGCAGCTCCATGGAGATGGCCTTGAAGTAGATGAGAAAGCGGCTGATTTTGATGCCGCCGCCGGTGGACCCGGCGCAGGCGCCTGTGAACATGATGACCACAAGAATCATCCGGCTGTAGGTGGGCCAGAGGTTAAAGTCTGTCGTGGCGTAGCCCGTGGTGGTCATAACGGAGGAAACGCTGAAAAACACGTCGATGGGCTGGGCCTGGGTACCGAGATAGCCCGAACGGTACAGATTCAGCAGAATGGTCCCGGAGGCAAAGAGGAATACAAGCAGATACCAGCGTATCTCCTCCATGCCAAAGGCGGACCGCACCTTCCGGAGCAGCAGCAGGAAGTAGAAGTTGAAGTTCAGGCCGAAGAGCAGCATGAACACGGTGGTTACGACCTTGCAGAACAGGCTGTAGCCGGCAAAGCTGGAGGACGCCACGCCAAAGCCGCCGGTGCCGGCCGTCCCGAAGGTCAGACAGCTCGCCTCAAATGCGTTCATGCCCCCTGCCATCAGCAGCAGGAAGCAGGCCAGGCTCAGCCCCAGGTAGATGCCGTAGAGCCACAGGGCCGAGGACCGCATTTTGGGGGAGAGCTTGTCCACCGTGGGGCCGGGGCTTTCCGCCCGCATGAGATAGAGATTCTGGCCGCCGGCCAGAGGCAGGATTGCCAGCATGAACACCAGCACGCCCATGCCTCCGATCCAGTGGGAGAGGCTCCGCCAGAACAGCATACATTTGTCCAAATCCTCCACCCGTGGGAGGATGCTGGCCCCGGTGGTGGTAAAGCCGGAGACCATCTCAAACAGGGCGTCCAGATAGTGGGGAATCTGCCCGGTCACGGCAAAGGGCACGGCGCCCACCGCCGACATGACGATCCAGCTCAGGGCAGTCGCCACCATGCCCTCTCTGGCGTAGAAGCTGGTATTTTTGGGCTTCCGGCGGATCACGATCAGCCCCAGCAGGGCCGCCGCCACCGCCGTGACCAGAAACGAAATTGCGTTGCGCTCCCCATAGCACAGTCCCACCAGGGCCGGCAGCAGCATCAGCGCCGCCTCGATCTCCATGACACAGCCCACGATGTAGGCGATCATCGTCAGATTCATACTCAGTACCTCACCAGGTCGCCCAGATCCCGGATGCCCTTGCGGGTGGTGACGATCACCACGATGTCGCCCTCCTCAATGGTGTCCTGTCCGGTGGGGGTGATGATCTTTCCGCCGCGGTTGATGGCGCAGACCAGCAGATTGTTCTTGAGGCCCAGCTCCTGGAGCTTGACCCCGGTGATGTTGGTGGAGCCGGGACGGACCACAAATTCCATGGCCTCCACCTGGCCGTCCAGAAGCTGATAGAGGGTCTCCACATTGTTGCCGCTGGCGTTTTCCATGGCCCGGACGTACCGGACGATGGTTTCTGCGGTGATGTTTTTGGGGTATACCACGGAGCCGAGGGGCAGGTCCTCGATGACCTCCTCAAAGTCGATGCGGCTGACCTTGGTGACGACCTTGGCCTTGGAGACCTTTTCCGCGTAGAGGGCCAGCATGATGTTCTCCTCGTCCAGACCGGTCAGGCAGACAAAGGCCTCTGTGCTGGGCAGCCCCTCCTCGTGGAGCAGCAGCTTGTCGCTGCAATCTCCGTGGATGATCCGGGCCTTGGGGAGCCGGTCCGCCAGATCCTCACAGCGCTGGCGGTCCGATTCGATGATCTTCACCTGGATGTTGGCGCGTATGAGCATCATCGCCAGATACTCCGAGGTGCTGCCGCCGCCGGCAATCGTCACGGAGCGGATGGGCCGCTGCCGGAGACTGAGCCGGTGGAGCACCGTGGCGATCTCCGCCATGGGAATCACCACGGAGACCTTGTCCCCCACCCGCAGATCTGTGGTGCCGCTGGGGATCACGATCTCTCCCGCTCGTTCCCGGATGCACACCAGCATCCGGCCGTCCAGGAGACTGTTCACCTCCATCATGTTCTTTCCCGCCAGGGGAGAGTCCTTCCGGATGATGAAGCGAATCATGTTGACCCGGCTCCGGTCGAAAATATCCACATCCAGGGCGGAGGGAATTTGCAGCAGGCGCATGATGTCCTGGGCCGCCTGCCACTCCGGGTTGATGACCATGGAGAGGCCCAGCTCCTCCTTGATGAAGCGGATGTCCTCGTAGTAGCTGGGGTTGCGGATCCGGGCGATGGTCTGGCAGCCGCCGGCCTTCCGGGCGATGAGACAGGCAAGCATATTCAGCTCGTCATGGTCGGTCACGGCGATCATCAGGTCCGCCTGACGAATGCCCGCCTCCATCTGCACCCGGTAGCTGGTGCCGTTGCCCAGGATGCCTTGGATGTCCATGGATGCCACCGCCGCCTCCAGCCGCTCCCGGCTGGTGTCGATGACGGTGATGGCGTGATCCTCCTGCCTGAGCTGCTGGGCCAGTGTCAGGCCCACCTTGCCGCAGCCCACGATGATGATGTTCATAGAGCTTTCTTTTCCTCCTATTTTTTACGCAGCGAGGTAAGCTCCGGCAGCCGCAGCAGCCAGGCCGCGCCAAAATACACTGCCGCTCCCGCCAGCGTCGGCCCGCCCAGCAGCGCCAGCCGTCCGATCAGGCCGTCGCCGCAGACAGCGTCCAGTCCGCGATACGTCAGGATGACCGCAGCGGACATGACGGCCGTGGCCAGGAGCATTTTGATAATTCCGGCCCAAAAGCGCCGGCCCATAGCGTCCGGATACTGCCGGACCGTGGGCAGCAGCAGCACCAGCGCCGCCGCCGTGGAGGAGGCGGCCGTGGCCAGGGCCAGCCCCGCCACATCCAGCCGCTCCCATAGCAGCAGGCACAGCAGCACATTGACGGCGATGGACACCGCGCCGGAGATCAGCGGCAGGCGGCCGCTGCAGCGTGCGTAGTAAGCACGGGAGAGCACATTCTGCACCCCATAGCCCGCCATACCCAGGCACATGAAGCGCAGGGCCCTGGCGGTGATGACGGTGGAGAAGCTGTCCCAGCTCTTCCACTCATACAGCAGCCGGACCAGCGGCTCCGACAGCAGCGCCAGTCCCGCCATCATGGGCAGCAGCAGGAACAGCATTCCCCGCAGGGACCCGGCGACCAGATCGCCCAGGGCCTCCTCCTGACCGCCGGAGCTGAGGCGGCTCATCTCCGGGAAGATCACGTTGGTCAGGGACAGCACCAGAATCCCGGAGATCATGGTGTACAGGGTGTTGGCGTAGTCCATGGCGCTGGCGCCCGCGCCCGAAAACAGATGGGTGGCAAACCGGGTGGAAATGAGCTGGTTTACAGGCTGGACCCAGGTGGACACCATCACCGGCAGCATCAGCGCCACCACCCGCCGCAGCGCCGGGTGCCGGAGTCTGGGCCGGTAGCCGAAGCCGTGTCGATGGAGCCACGGGATCTGCATGACCACCTGGGCGGCCCAGCCCAGCACGAAGGCCCAGGCCAGACCGTGGATGCCAAAGCGGCGGCAGAAGAACAGGTAGTAGACAATGATGATGCCGTTGGAGGCCACGCTCATGGCGGCGGGGATGTAAAACTCGCCCATGGACTGGAGGACCCCCACCATGGAAAACGCCAGTCCGGTGAAAAACACCGTGGGGAACAGCACCCTGAGCAGCGAGGCGCAGAGGGCGGCGGTCTCCGCATCCAGTCCGTCTGCCAGCAGGCCCACGACAGGCTCCGCCAGCGCCATACCCGCCAGGGAAAACACCGCCGTCAGCAGACCCGCCCAGGTGAAAAAGCTGTGGGCCAGTTTTTTGGCGTCCTCCCGGCCGGAGGTTTCCAGGCAGTCGGAGAACACCGGGATAAAGCTGGCGGAGATGGCCGAGGCGAAGATGGCGTCAAAGAAGGTCCGGGGAATACGGCTGGCCACCTGAAAGGCGGCGCTCTCCATGCCCGTGGCGAAGTTGTGGCCCAGAAGCATATCCCGGACCAGCCCCAGCACCTTGCCCGCCAGGGTGATGAGCATGATAACGCCTACGGTTTTGACGTTGCTTTTTTTGGCCATCCGGGCGCTCCTTCCTTGTCGGCGCGTTTGCTTTCGCGAAGTTGGGTCCCCGGTCCGGCGCCTTAACGCATCCATACCGGGACCCGATAAAGCCGTTGGGCTTTATCGAAAAACAGTGCTAGTATAGCACACGTCCCATATCTTGTCAACGAAGCGGGACATGGGGCGGCGCCCATATCCCGCCCTATCCGGCGTCCTCGACGCCAAGCGCATACGCCGTGCTGTGCCTGTAGACCGCGCCGGCCCGCAGAATCGGCTTTTCAAAGGCGTCGATGGCCATGGCGTTGGGGAAAAACTGGGTTTCCAGGCACACCCCGGCCCTGGGGCCGTAGGGGCGCTTGCCCAGCGGCTCCTCGATCCAGTTCCCGGTGTAGAGCTGGACTCCGGGCAGGTCCGTGGATGCGGTCATGACGATGCCGGTGGCGGGACTGCGGAGCAGGGCAAATTCGCCATCGCCCCGGAGCACATAGTTATGGTCATAGCCCCGGTAGGCGCGGAGCTGGGGCGCGTCGATGTCCCGGCCCAGGGGCTTTTCCACGGTGAAGTCAAAGGGCGTCCCGGCCACCGGGGAGATGACGCCGGTGGGCAGGGTGTTTTCGTCGTTTTCCGTGTAGCGCTCCGCCCGGAGACGCAGAAGCTGTCCCATGGGGTCCCTTCCGCCGCTGAGGTCAAAGTAGCTGTGGTTGGTGAGGTTCACCACCGTGTCCCGGTCCGTCCGGGCCTCGTAGCAGATGGTCAGTACCCGGCTGGGGGAGAAGGAGAACCGCACCTCCACCCGGAGCGTTCCGGGATAGCCCTGGTCGCCGTCCGGGGACAGCAGCCTCAGGCAGAGGGTATCCTCCTGAATTTCGGCGGAGAACATCCGCTGGTGGTAGCCCCGAAAGCCTCCGTGGGAGTGGTTGGGGCCGCTGTTTTTCTCCAGCGTGTAGGTCTTGCCGTTGAGGAGGAACTGTCCGCCGCCGATGCGGTTGGCGTGGCGGCCCACGGTGGCCCCGAAGTATAGCTGTCCCTGCTCATAGCCCCCGGCGGTGCGATAGCCCAGCACCACGTCCGTGGGCGTGCCGTTTCTGTCCGGCACCACCAGGGACTGCACCGTGCCGCCGTAGTCCAGAATGTCCGCATAGGACCCCTGACCGTCGGAGAGCCGATAGCAGGTCACCATCGTGCCGTCCCCCAGACGGCCAAACTCCCGTGCCGTTATCATTTCTGTCACCTCGTTTTTCGTTTAATTCTCCCGAAGCTGCAGCTCGTAGAGCTTTTTATAGATGCCGTCCTGGGCCAGCAGCTCCTGATGGGTTCCCTGCTCCCGGAGGCAGCCCTTGTGCATGACCATGATCTGATCCGCGTGCTGAATGGTGGAGAGCCGGTGGGCCACCACGATGGTGGTCCGGCCCGCCATGAGCCGCTGCATGGCGTCCTGGATGAGGGCCTCCGTCTCCGTGTCGATGTTGGCGGTGGCCTCGTCCATGACCAGTATGGCCGGGTCAAAGGCCAACGTCCGGGCGAAGCTGAGGAGCTGCCGCTGGCCCGCCGACAGGGTGGAGCCGCGCTCCGTCACCGCCTCGGCGTAGCCGTGCTCCAGGGAGCGGATAAAGCCGTCGGCGTTGACGAATTTCGCCGCCGCCTCGATCTCCTCGTCCGTGATGCTTTGATTTTTGAGGCGGATGTTTCCGCGAATGTCCCCGGTGAACAGGAACACGTCCTGCTGGACCTGGCCCACGGCCCGGCGGAGACCGGCGAGGTCCAGCTCCCGGATGTCCACGCCGTCGATGGTGATGCGGCCCCGCTGGATGTCATAGTACCGGCCGATGAGGTTGAGGATGGAGCTTTTTCCCGCGCCGGTGGCTCCCACAAAGGCCACGGTCTGTCCCGGCTCGATGACAAAGCTCACGTCCCGGAGCACCCATTCCTCCCCGTCGTAGGAAAACCACACATGGTCGAATTCGATGCGGCCTCTGGGCCGCTCCAGCTCGACAGGGTGCTCCGGCGGCGTGATGTCCGGGACCTCATCCAGCAGACGGAATATCTTTTCCCCGGCGGCCATGGCGGCCTGGAGGGTGCTGAACTGGTCCGACAGGGATTGGATAGGCTCAAAGAAGGAGGTCACATAGCTGACAAAGATGTACAGGGTGCCGATGGACAGCGTCCCGCCCATGACCTGCCGGCCGCCCATGCCCAGGACGATGGCCAGGGAGAGGATGCTGATGAAATAGATCAGGGGCTGGAAGGTGCCGTAGACCACGATTTCCCGGAAATTGGACTGAAAGAGGTCCGTGGAACGCTGGTCGAACTCGTGGCGCTTCTCCCGCTCCCGGTGAAAGGCCTGGATCAGCGTCATGGCGGAGAGATTTTCCGACAGATAGGTGTTCAGCGCCGAGACCTTGGTGCGGGTGATGCGGTGGGTCGAGCGATAGAGCTTGGTAAAAATGCCCGTGAGATAGCACACCAGGGGCAGCAGTACAAAGGAAAGCAGCGCCAGACGCCAGTTCAGAACGAGCATCACCACCGCATAGCCCAGGATCAGCACGGCGTTTTTCACCATGGCCACAAGCACCGTGGAGAACAGCTCGCTGATGGACTCCACATCGTTGGTGACGCGGGTGACGATACGCCCCACGGGCGTAATGTCAAAGAACCTCAGCGTGAGATGGTGGATATGGGCGAACAGCTCCTGCCGGAGCTGACACACAATGTCCTGGCCCATGCGCTGAAGCAGCCACATCTGGACCGCCTGACAGACCGTTCCCACCAGGAGCAGCAGCACATACAGCAGGAAGGACCGGGCGATGTCCGAAAACACGCCGCCGGCGGTGATGTCGTCGATGGCGCCGCCGATGATAACGGGCTTGAGCAGGCTCCCGGCGACGACCGCCAGACACAGCGCCAGCGCCGCCAGCAGCGTCCCGATCCGGGGCCGCACATAGGAAAGGAGCCGGAGAAACACACTATTTCGCATTCCGAAGGGCCTCCTTTTCCGCCTGGAGCTGAAGCTCCAGCTGCTGCTGCTCGTAGAGCCGGGCATAGCTGCCGCCAAGCCGCAGCAGCTCCTGATGGGTGCCACATTCGGCGCATATGCCATTCTCGATCATCAGGATCATGTCGGCGGACTGGACCGTGCTGACCCGATGGGCGGTCAGAATGGTGGTCTTGCCTGCCCGGAGCCGCTTCAGCGCCTCCAATATCCGCGCCTCGGTATCCGTGTCCACCGCCGACAGGGCATCGTCCATAATCAAGATTTCCGCGTCCTTCATCAGCGCGCGGGCGATAGAGGTGCGCTGCTTCTGGCCGCCGGAGAGGGTGACGCCGCGCTCGCCCACCACGGTGGCGTACTGGGCCGGGAAGTCCATGATGTTGTCGTGAATGTCCGCTGCCTTGGCCGCCGCCGTCACCGCGTCATAGTCGCCCCATTTCCGGTCCAGATCGCTGCTGCGCTGGTCCATGGACTGCTCCACCCACTGGGCCTCGGCCTCCTGCTCCCGGATAAAGATTTTCAGACGAGGCGTCTCCTCCGGCGGCTGCCGGTCCAGGGTCCTGACGCCAAAGGCGATGTTGGACTGGATGGTGTCGGAGAACAGCAGGTTTTCCTGGGGAACATAGGCAATATGCTCCCGCAGAACGCCAAGGGGAATGCTGCGGATGTCGTGGCCGCCGATTTGTATCTGTCCCGGCTCCGGATTGTACATCCGGGTCAGCAGCGCCGCCAGCGTGGACTTGCCGCAGCCCGTGCGGCCCAGGATTCCCACGGTGGCGCCTGCCGGGATTCGGACGGAAAAGCCGTCAAACACCGGGGGAAGCTGCTCGGCATATCGGAAGCGCAGGTTTTCGATGGTGATGCCGCCGTCCAGGGAGGTGATGCTGTGGTCCGTCAGATCGTCGTCGGCGATCTCCGGCTCCTCGAAAAAGACCCGCTGGACCCGCCGCCAGGAGGCCATGCCCTGGGACAGCGTGGTGATCGCCTCGCCCGCCGCCAGCATGGGCCACACCAGGATCATCACATAGGTGTTAAAGGCCACGAAGTCCCCCACGGAGATGGCGCCATGGAGCACCAGATAGCCGCCGTAGAGCAGCGTCAGGGCGCTGGCCACGCCAATGAGTCCGTCCAGCGCCGGGAGCATGACCGCCCGGAGCCGCACCACACGGAGATTCGCCTCTCTGGCCTGACGGTTGACCTGCTGGAACGCCTCCATCTCCTGGGCCTCCTGGACAAAGGCCTTCACCACGCGGATGCCGGAAACGCTCTCCTGCACATGGTCGGACAGCTTGGCGAACACGGCCTGTTTCCGGTCATACCGGCGGCTGATGGCCTTCCCGTAGCGGCTGCCGCCCAGGAGGATCACCAGCAGCGGCACCATGGCCAGCAGGGTCAGCTTCAGGTCCACCTGGAGGATCATCTTGGCCAGGACCATCACCGTCAGCACCACCGCGTCGAAGGTCGTCAGGATACCCGGTCCCACGGCCATGCGGATGGCGTCAATGTCGTTGGTGAAGTGGGCCATCAGGTCGCCGGTCTTGTGGTGCTGGAAGTAGCGGCTGGAGAGCGTGGTGAGCTGGCGGTACAGGTCCCTGCGGATGTCCCGCTCCACCCGGCGGGAGGCCCCGAACATCAGCACGCGCCAGCCAAAACGCGCCGCAGCCACACCCGCGGCCACGGCGATGACCAGCAATACGTCCCGCAGCAGCATCCATCCGGGGAAGCCGCCGCCGCTGAGGCCGTCGGTGATGGCGCCCGTGAGCTGGGGAATGTACAGCTCCAGAAAATCCACCGCCAGCAGGCAGGCCAGCCCGCCGGCGTACTGCCATCGGTATGCTTTCATATAGCCCAGTATGGTAGGCGTTTGTCTCATGGACGGATACTCCTTTGCAATAGGAAGGACAGCACGCTCTGCGGAGCGTGCCTGGGATGCCCTATCTGGTTCCTTCGTTTTTATCCCTTGGAAATCACCGCGTAGGTGCCGATGGCCGTACAGGCCACCTTGCCGCTGCCGGGAATCAGCGCCTCGCAGTAGGCGGTGGCGTTGCGGCGGCCCAGGGAGGTGAGCCTGGCGCGGACCAGGACGCCGTCCTCCATGGGGATGGGCCGGAGATAGTTGACGGTCATGGACACCGTGGGCGGAATGGACTGCCGGGAAAAGCAGTAGACCGCCATGCTCATGGTCAGGTCCATCATGGCGCTGGCCATGCCGCCGTGGAGCGTCCCCAGACCGTTGACCTGCCACGGCTCCAGGGGAAACCGGAGACATATCTCCCGGAGGCCGTCGTCACAGTCCTCCAGCTCCGCCCGGAGCCGGCCGTTGAGCGTGTGGGCCATCTGCCCGTTGATGAAGTCCAGCTCCTGCCGGAGCCATTGCTCTGTGGATAGCTGCTCCATGGGGTACCTCCTAATCAAAAGAACTCCCAGCGCAGCAGGGAATCCGACACCTGCTGCTGGTAGATGCCCATAAAGACCTCCAGACCGCGGCCCCGCGGCGCGATGATCTTGTAGCAGAGCACCGCCGCGTCCTCAATGCGCTGGAGCGCATCCGCCGGCATCTGAAAGCCCTCCTGGGGGATGGACAGCAGCAGGGCGATGGGCCGGATCCGGCGCATTCCCTGGATCTCCGCCTGGAGGATCGTAAACACGTCCCCCTCGCGGATGTCGGAGATGTGGTAGGCGGTGACCATGTCGTTCCGGATGGCCTCGTAGAAGGTCAGCGCCTCGGAGCGGTCCACACGGACCTGCTGGGCCGGCTTTCGGGTTTTCATGTTTTGGGCTTTGAATGTCTGCTCCGCCTGTGCGATGGCGCCCATTTCGTCCTTCAGCTCCGGACGTGCCTGGGCCAGTCTTGTGAGTACCGTATTCAAGTCAATTTCCTCGATCCGCATAATAGCCCTCCATTCAATCATCCTGCCGGGCGCTGTCCGGCCTGTTTTGATTCTGTGATAAGCGTTTGATGGAATATATGATAATATATTATAGCATACTCCGCAGGCTTTTTCAAAAAAACGTGAAAAAACGTCGCTATTTCCCTGTTTTTTTGAGCATTACCGCCGCAAGGACCAGCAGTACCCCCACCGTGAAGCCGCCCAGATCGATCCACACGTCCCGAATCTGCCCGGACCGGCCCGATACAAAGAGCTGAATGGTCTCGTCCAGCAGCGCCGTGGAGACGCCGCCCAGGGCGATCAGGCTCCATTCCTTTTTCAGCCGCAGCCCCAGCAGCACGGCCAGCTCCGCGCCCAGCGCCATGTATTCCGTGCCGTGGGCCAGCTTTCGCAGGACCCCGTGGCCGGCGTCCGTCTCCACGGCCCGGCCGAGGATGTGCTGAAGCAGGGACCCCACCCAGTCGCTGAAGGCCCCGGACACCTCGCCGGGCATCAGGGAGTTGCCCCAGATAAAGCACAAGGTCAGCAGGACCAGTCCCGTCAGAAGCCGGATATGTTTGCCGCTTTGCAATAGGCTCTCCTCCCGATCTCTGTCATACCAGTTTTTGTTAATACGCCAAATACGGCTCCGGCACATCGTTCGTTCTCCGATCCTACGCCGGTGGAGATTCTATTATACTCCAACCGGGAAAGCCTGTAAAGTACAGAAATTGCCCAAAGGCCGGAAAAACAACACAGTCTGTAGGATAAAGTGAAAAGTGGATGATTGCGCTTGAAGCCATATTTCGGTATAATACTATTATCACAAAATAGAAAGCCCGGAGCGAATCCGGGAAGGAGGAACGTACAGTGAGCATACGCTATTCTCATCTGCTCTCCCCGGTTCAGGTCGGCAACGTGCTGTTCAAGAACCGCATGGAGGCCACGGCGGCCACGCCCCACTTCATCCAGGGGACTGAGCCGTATCCCACGGAAAAATGGATCACCATGATGGCCAATCGGGCCAAAAACGGCGCTGCCGGCGTGTACATCAACCATCTGGAGAACGGCTCCCCGGATAAGGCCGGCATCGACTTTACCCCGGCCCACTTCTCCATTATGGACATGGACCGCACCTCTACCCACAACTATCTGTGTCAGATGATCGACGCCATCCGGTACTATGGCTCCATCCCCATCACCGGACCTGCGGCCACCTTTACCCGCACCGAGGAGCAGGGCATGGGTCCCCAGGCCATGATGATGGCTGCGGGGGATAAGAAGGACGG
>CAZBOR010000056.1:0-11371 GCA_964493585.1 uncultured Oscillospiraceae bacterium | reverse complement strand
AGGCCGTTTCGTCAACCTCTATTTTCTGCGGGCGGAAAACCGGGATGCGGCGCGGTCCCGTTGCGGGAGGAAACCCGTCGAATTTCAAAAAATTTACGCCGCCACCCTTGCGCTTTGGCCGCCGGGACGGTATAATAAACTATATTTGTGATAGGGGGCTTGCGTGGTGGGACTGAGGGATAAATACGCAAAAAAGATAGAAGAACAAGGCTTTCGACCGATTGAACTGAGTGAAGAAAATGTCCAGGTCATCTTCCACCGGTGTTTGGCGAAAGAGGGCGCTTCTAAAGAAGATTCATTACCAGCAGAGCTATTCCCGATAACCAACGGTTATAATCTTATAAACGGTTTTAATGTCATAAATATTCCTGACATTGATTTTGATAGATTTACCATCCTACAAAACAAGAAAAATATTGATTATTTATTTGGACAATTAGAACAGACGCACAAGCAGGATTTTGGAAAGAAAATAACCTTTAGGGATTTTTTGGCTAATTATTTAGGAAAATTCTGGACAACTAATAAGACGCATTTGTCAGAATTGCTTTACTTAGGTGTTACTCCAGGTATCCAATTACTCGACCCTTTCAACTATAGAAATGGTGATACTACTATGCTAAATCCAAAAATCAAGCCCACCCTCTCCCCGAAGGACCCGAACTTCCCCGCCTGGTGGGAGGCGCACAAGGCCGAGTGGGAGGTCGGGGACTAAAACGGTCCTCCCGGAAACGAAGCGTTTGACGGGAGAACGATAAGGCGTGATATCCGGGGCCTGCCCCGACAGAAAAAGTACCTGAGAAAGCGCGAACGCGCCGAAAGGATGGAATGTAATTTGAAAGAACTGTATATCGGCAACGCCGCCGTGGCCCGCGGGCTTTACGAGGCGGGCTGCGGGCTGATCTCCAGCTATCCCGGCACCCCCTCCACGGAGATCACCGAGGAGGCCGCCGGGTATCCGGAAATCTACGCGGAGTGGGCGCCCAACGAAAAGGTGGCGCTGGAGACCGCCTTTGGCGCGTCCCTGGGCGGCGTCCGGAGCTGCTGCGCCATGAAGCACGTGGGCCTCAATGTGGCCGCAGACCCGCTGTTCACATTGTCCTATACCGGCGTCAACGCCGGCATCGTGGTCTGCGTGGCGGACGATCCGGGGATGCACTCCTCCCAGAACGAGCAGGATTCCCGGCACTACGCCATCGCCGCCAAGCTGCCCATGCTGGAGCCGTCCGACTCCCAGGAATGTCACGACTTCGCCAAGGCGGCCTTCCGGCTCTCCGAGGAATATGATACCCCGGTGCTGCTGCGGCTCTGCACCCGCATCTCCCACTCCCAGAGCATCGTGGAGACAGCGCCGCGGGAGGAGACCGCGAAAAAGCCCTATCAGAAGGACGCGGCCAAGTACATCATGATGCCCGCCTACGCCATCCGCCGCCATCCGGTGGTGGAAAACCGCATCCTGGCCCTGGCGGAGCTGGCGGAGGACTGTCCCTTCAACCGGGTGGAGATGGGCGGCACGGAGCTGGGCATTATCACCTCCGGCACCTGCTACCAGTATGTGAAGGAGGTCTTTGGGGACCGGGCCAGCGTGCTGAAGCTGGGAATGTTGAATCCCATGCCCACCGGACTGCTCCGGGACTTCGCCGCCAAGGTGGACCGCCTGGTGGTGGTGGAGGAGCTGGACGGGGTGATCGAGAACCACTGTAAGGCCCTCGGCCTCCGCGTGGAGGGCAAGGCGCTGTTCTCGCCCCTGGGCGAATACTCGCAAAAGACCGTCGCCCAGGTCTTTGGCCTGGAGCCGAAGGCCCACCGGACCATCCCCACAGCCGTTCCCGCCCGGCCGCCCATGATGTGCGCGGGATGTCCGCACCGGGGGATGTATTATGTGCTTTCCAAGAATCAATGCACCGTCATTGGCGACATCGGCTGCTATACCCTGGGGGCGCAGGCACCGCTTCAGGCGGTGGATTCCACGCTGTGCATGGGCGCGTCCGTGTCCGGGCTCCACGGCTTCAACAAGGCCGGCGGCCGGGACAGCGAAACGCGCACCGTGGCGGTGATCGGCGATTCCACCTTTATCCACTCCGGCGTCACGGGTCTCATCAACATCGCCTATAACGGCTCCAACTCCACGGTGGTGATCCTGGACAACTCCATCACCGGCATGACCGGACACCAGCAGAACCCGACCACCGGCTACAACATCAAGGGAGACCCCGCCGGGAAGATCGATCTGGAGACCCTGTGCCGCGCGGTGGGCATCCGCCGGGTCCGGGTGGTGGACCCCTATGATCTGGCCCAGTGCGACCGGGCCGTCAAGGAGGAGCTGGCCGCCGAGGAGCCGTCGGTCATCATCTCCCGCCGCCCGTGCGTCCTGCTGAAATACGTCAAAGCGAAGCCTGCCCTCCATGTGGACCCCGATACCTGCCGGAGCTGCCGGAAATGTATGCAGTTCGGCTGCCCCGCCATTTCCATGGACGGGAAAAAGGCCAGGGTGGACCCCACTCTCTGCGTGGGCTGCGGCGTCTGTCAGCAGGTATGCCCCTTCGGGGCCTTTGAGGAGGAAGCGTGATGGATACAAAAAGCATTATGATCGTAGGCGTCGGCGGACAGGGCAGCCTCCTGGCCAGCAAGCTCCTGGGCCGTCTGCTGGTGGACGAGGGCTATGACGTGAAGGTCTCCGAGGTCCACGGCATGAGCCAGCGCGGCGGCAGCGTGGTGACCTATGTGCGCTTTGGCTCCCATGTCTATTCCCCCATTGTGGACACCGGTGAGGCGGACCTGATCGTGTCCTTTGAAAAGCTGGAGGCCGCCCGGTGGCTCCCCAATTTGAAGCCCGACGGGGTCGTTGTGGTGAACACCCAGGAGGTGGACCCCATGCCCGTGATCGTGGGCGCGGCGGAGTATCCCCACGGAGTCCTGGAGGAGATGAAGGCCGCGGGCGCGACGGTGGACGCCATCGACGCCCTGGCTTTGGCGGAGGAGGCCGGGTCCTCCAAGGCCGCCAATATCGTGCTCATGGGCCGGGTGGCGAAGTATTTTGACATCCCCTACGAGAAGTGGATCGCCGCCATCGAAAAGACCGTTGCGGCCAAATTTGTGGAGCTGAACAAGCGGGCCTTTGCGCTGGGCTATCAGGCGTAAGGAAAGGAGCGTCCCGGTTCGGGGCGCTCCTTCTGTGACCCGGTACAGCCGAATCGGCGCCCGCCGAAAGGATCGTCCTTCCGGCGGGCGCTGTGCTGCATTCTTAGGAACCGCCCTTCCCGGCGGGCCGACAGTCCCGGCTTACCGCACGAGACGCACGTCCTCGTCATAGACGGGCGCGGGCGGCATCTGCCAGCCGTTGTGGTCCGTGTGGAGCAGGTGGTGCGCCAGAGGCCCGCAGGGCGTTTCCAGATAGTCGGCGTAGAGAGCCTGGACCTCCGGGTTCTCATGGGAGAACCGCAGGGGATTGTCCGCGTCGTAGCGGTAGAGCACCTGGCCCCGGTCCTCGGCCAGCTCCTGGTTGTAGTGGATGGGCTGTCCGCCGCCGCCCACGCAGCCGCCGGGACAGGCCATGACCTCCACAAAGTCATAGTGTACCTCCCCGCGTCGCAGGGCGCGGATGAGCTTCCGGGCGTTCCCCAGGCCGCTGACCACGGCGGTGCGGACCGTCATGCCGGCCACATGGTAGTCGGCCTCCTTCCAGCCGTCCACGCCGCGGACCTCCCAGAAGGTCTTGTCCGGGTTGGGATTGGAGCCGGTGAGCATATAGACGCAGGTCCGGAGGGCCGCCTCCATCACGCCGCCGGTGGCGCCGAAGATCACCGCCGCGCCGGTGCCGGTACCCAGGGGCGAGTCAAATTCCGTTTCCGGCAGAGCCGCCACGTCAAGCTGGTCCGCAGAGATCATCCGGCACATCTCGCGGGTGGTGATGGAGTAATCCACATCCTTGCCCGCGCCCGCGTCGTTGATGTTGGGAATATCCAGCTCGGCCTTTTTCGCCACGCAGGGCATCACGGACACGCAGACGATCCTGTTGGGGTCCACGCCGATCTTTTTGGCAAAATAGCTCTTCGTCACCGCGCCGAACATCTGCTGGGGCGACTTGGCCGTGGAGAGGTCGTCCACCATGTCGGGGTACTGGGACTTCAGGAACCGGACCCAGCCGGGACAGCAGGAGGTGAACATGGGGTATTTGTGCTCCTTGCCGTCCTGTATCCGGTGGAGGAACTCTGTCCCCTCCTCCATGATGGTCAGGTCGGCGGAGAAGTTGGTGTCAAACACATAGTCGAAGCCGATGCGCTTGAGGGCCGTGGCCAGCCGCTTCTCCGTGGCGACCTCCGGCGGCAGGCCGAACACCTCGCCCCAGGCCGCCCGGACCGCCGGGGCCACCTGGACCACCACGATCTTCTCCGGGTCGTTGAACACGCCGTTGAGACCGAAGATGTGCTTGGTGTCGTCCCTGGACCGCAGGGCGTTTACCGGGCAGTGGGTGATGCACTGGCCGCACAGGGCGCAGTCCGCCGCCCGGATGTCCCTCCCGCGGGAAACGCCCACGGTGGTGTGGGAGCCGGTGCCGACCATGTCCCAGATGTTCAGGGATTGGATCTTGTCGCAGAAGGAGATGCAGCGCATACATTTGATGCACTTGCTCTCGTTTCGGATCAGCGGGAAGGTCTCGTCCCAGTTGTCCGGGCTGTACTCGTGGAGAAAATTCATGGTGTCGTCCATGTTGATGGCGTTGGCCACCTTTTTGAGCTGGCAGGTCTTATCCCGGTTGCAGGCGGGACAGTTCAGCCGGTGCTGGCTGAGGATCAGCTCGATATTGACGCGCCGGGCCTCCCGGACCTTGGCGGAATTGGTGTGAATGACCATACCCTCCACGCAGCGGTTGTTGCAGGCGGTGATGAGGTGCTCCTTCCCCTCCATCTCCACCACGCAGACCCGGCAGGCGCCGATTTCGTTGATGTCCTTCAAAAAGCAGAGGGTGGGGACGGGGCATCCTGCCAGACGGGTGGCCTCCAGAATGGTGCCGCCGTCGGGGACAGACACCTTTATGCCGTTTATCGTCACGTTTACCATTCTCTTAATCGCCCTCCTTTGAAGATGCCGCAGCCGAAGTGGTCACAGCGCAGGCAGCGGCTGGCCTCCTGCCTGGCAGCGCGTTCGCTCATGGGCTTTTCCATCAGATCGAAGTCCTGCTTCCGGTCGGTGGCGGCCCGCTCGTGGAGATTCACGCGGCCGCAGTATTTGTGGTCCCGCAGGCTCACCTCCGGGATCTCCACGTCCACGGAGATATGGTGGTTGTAGCCCAGATAGCTGTCGATGTTGGCGGCGGCCACCTTGCCCGCGGCGATGGCGCGGATGGCGGTCTTGGGACCGGTGACGCAGTCGCCGCCGGCAAAGACGCCGGGGGCCTGGTCCACGGCGGTCCAGTCCTCCGCGGCGATGACGCCCCGCTTGATGGGGATGCCCTCCTCCTCAAAGTACCGGGTCTCGATGGCCTGCCCGATGGCGACGACCACCACGTCGCAGGGGACCAGCTCCAGGTCCTCGCCGCTGTCGATCACATCTGCCCGACGGTTGTGGATCAGGCCGATCTGCTTCGGCTCGGTCCACAGGCCCGTAACGCAGCCCTGGCTGTCCACCTCGATGGAATGGGGCGCGTGGAGGTCCAGCATTTCCGCGCCTTCCTCCAGGGCTCCCTGGACCTCCTCGGTCTGAGCGGTCATATCCACGGAGCGGCGGCGATAGACGATGGATACCTTCTCCGCGCCGCAGCGGATGGCGCTGCGGGTGCAGTCCATGGCCACGTTGCCGCCGCCGATGACGGCCACCCGTTTGCCCGTGAAGTCGGGCATCAGGCCGTCCCCGATGGCGCCCATCATGTCCACGGCGCTGAGCACGCCCTCGGCGTCCTCGTTGGGGATGCCCACCTTTTTGTCGTCATGGGCGCCGATGGAGATGAACACCGCGTCATAGTCCCGGCGGAGCTGCTCCATGGAGATCATGTTCTCGCCGCGGCCCACGGCGGTCTCCGTATGTACCTCCACGCCCGTGGAGAGGATGCAGTCGATGTCCTCCTGGAGCCGCTGGCGGGGCAGACGGTAGCTGGGGATGCCGTAGCGCAGCATTCCGCCCAGGTGTTTCCGCTTCTCATACACCGTACACTGATGGCCCATGAGCTGGAGGTAGTAGGCCGCCGACAGGCCCGACGGTCCGCCGCCGATGATGGCCACCCGCTTGCCCGTAGACGCGGCCCGCTCCGGCGCGGGGACCACGCCGGCGTGATTCACCGCCGCCAGCTTCAGGCCCCGGATGTTGATGGGCGCGTCCAGCAGGGTCCGGCGGCAGCGGCTCTCACAGGGGTGCTCGCAGATCATGGCGCAGGCTGTGGGGAAGGGGTTGTCCTTGCGGATCAGGCGCACGGCGTCGGCGTAGCGCCCCTGCTCCACCAGGGCCACATAGCCGGGGATGTCCACCCCGGCGGGACAGTTGGCCACGCAGGGGATGGACTGCGCGATCAGGCTGGAGCAGCGGTGGTTCTGCACGTGCTCCACAAAGTCGTCATAGCAGCCCGCGAGGCATCGGGACACCATTCTGGCGGTCTCAATGCCCAGGGCGCAGTCTGCGGAATCTTCAATGGTGATGGCGGTGTTTTTGATCCTCTCCAGGGTCTCCATGGTGGCCTTGCCCGCCAGGACCTCGGAGAGCATATTGTCCAGCTGCTTGAGACCCACACGGCAGGGGACGCATTTGCCGCAGGTCTGGGCGTGGCACATCTTGAGAAAGCCCGCTACCAGGTCCACGGGACAGATGCCCGGCGGGCTGGCCATGATACGGCGCTCCATGTCCGTGTACAGGCCCTCCACTGTGGTCTGTGCACGGCTGGCCGACATGATGGTAAGTCTGCTCATTGGTTCATTCTCCTTTGCTCCGCTGGTCATGCCAGCATAAATCCACTATATTATAGCATATCCAGTCCTTGGCGCTATTGTTTGTTCCTCCAATTTTTTCGGATCCTCTTGGCGATTTTGCCCAGTACGAGCTTCCATAACAGGCAGCATTTTATGGAAGAACAGCATAAAACTGTGGAGCGCGGAGGGCGTTCTTGTAACAAAATGATACGATTTTGTCACAAGAGCCTTGAATGGTCGGGCTTCATATGTTATGATATAGTATATATACTAGGAAAAGAGGAAACCGAGTTGAATTACGCTGAACAGGTCCTTACGGAGGTCCGCCGCGCCATCGTCGGCAAGGACGATATGATTTTGAAAACCTTTCTGACCATGCTGGCGGGAGGCCATCTCCTGCTGGAGGACAAGCCGGGCGTGGGAAAGACCACTCTGGCCTTGGCCTTTTCCAGAGCGCTGCAGCTGGACTATAAGCGGATGCAGTTCACGCCGGACGTAATGCCCACGGACGTCACCGGCTTCACCATCTATAATAAGAACACCGGCGCCACGGAGTATCAAAAGGGCGCGATCCTGTGCAATCTCTTTCTGGCGGACGAGCTGAACCGGGCCTCCTCCCGGACCCAGGCCGCCCTGCTGGAGGCCATGGAGGAGGGACAGGTCACGGTGGACGGGGAGACCCACCCGCTGCCAAAGCCCTTTATGGTCATCGCGGCCCAGAACCCCTACGGCTCCTCCGGCACCCAGCTCCTGCCGGATTCCCAGATGGACCGCTTCATGATGCGGCTGACCATGGGCTATCCCGCGCCGGAGAACGAGCTGGAGCTGCTGCGCCGGAAACAGGCGAACAATCCGCTGGACGACATCTCCCCCGTGGCGGATCAGGCCACGCTGGCCGCCATTCAGCGCCAGGTGGCGGAGACCTACGCCTCCGACGACATCTTCAAGTACATCGTCCGCCTGACCACTGCCACCCGGAACCATCCGGATCTGCGGCAGGGCGCTTCTCCGCGGGCCTCGGTGGCCCTGGCGTCCATGTCCAGGGCTGTGGCCTGGGTCCAGGGCCGGGACTATGTGATTCCTTCGGACGTGCAGTTCATCTTTGCGGACACCGTGGCCCACCGGCTGCTCCTGACCCGTCAGGCGGAGCAGGAGCAAAAGACCGCCAGGGACATTTGCACCTCGATCCTGCACAAGACCGCCGCGCCGAAGGTCAAGTGAGGCCATGCTTAGAAACCGATTGATCTATCTGGCGGTGCTGCTGGTGCTGGGGCTGTTCCGTATTGCCTATACGGGCTATGTGGCGGGACTGATGCTGACCATCGTGCTGATTATGCCGGTGTTTTCCTATCTCATCAGCCTGCCCGGGGCGCTTTGCACCCAGATCACCCTGGCGGTGCCGGACCAGGTGGTCCGTGGCAGCGAGGCCGCCATCACCCTGTCCCTCCGGCAGAGCCGTCTCTTTGCCACGGGCGCCGTCCGGGGAAAGCTCCGGACCCAGAGCGTCGGCTCCGGCCAGGTGGCCTATACCCGGCTGAAAAGCGTCTACGGCTGCTTTCCGCTGGACACCTCCCACTGCTGCGTCTATGCGTGCAGCTTCAAGCGCTTTCGGGTGCTGGACCTGATGGGACTGCTGCCCATGCCGACGCGGAAGCCCCAGGGCGCCACGGTCACGGTGCTGCCCCTGCCCCAGGAGCCGCCGGAGCACCCGGATTGGGCCGGGGCCAGCACTCTGGTGGCCAAGCCCTTCTCCGGCGGCGAGAACCCCTATGACCTGCGGGATTACCGCACCGGCGACACCCTCAAGGCCGTCCACTGGAAGAAGAGCGCCGCGTTGGACAAAACCGTGGTGCGGGACACGCTGGAGCCGGCGGTGCGTATCGCGCCCATCTGGCTGGACTGGCCCCAGGACGCCCAGGGCCGGGATGAGGCCCTGGACCAGCTCGCCTGGTGTCTGATCTACTTAAAGCAGAACAACGCCGGACTGCAGCTCCAGTGGCTGGATGCCCAGGGCAAGGTCCAGAGCCTCTATGCCCCCCAGGGAGAGCTGGACACGGTGATGCCCCGGATCCTCCGCCAGAAGCCCGGCCTTCGGGTGGCTCCGGAGAATGTTCTGACCCGTGAGATTCTGCTCTCCGCCGGGACCGGAGGGGAGGCGCAGCCATGACGAAGCAGCTTCCCCGTCTGATCGTGGACGTGGTGGTGGTGATCCTGGCCGTCATGGGCGCGCTGCTCTGTGTCACCACGGCCTTTGATTTGAGCGTCGATGTGTTCGTCCTGCTTGCGGTGACGGCCATCTCCGCCATGGTGTTCACCACCTGTTTTCTCTGGAAGAAGGCGCTGTGGGCGCTGCTGCCCCTTTGCGTGGCGGCGGTGCTGCTGGGGACGTTTACCGGGCTGTTTTCCTCCCTGGGTCCCGCGCTCCAGCAGCTTGCCCATGACATTCTCACCCGCTTTTCCAGCGCCTACCGGAACCTGAGCTTTATCATCCCGTCGGAGCCGGAGATCCCCGTCCAGAGCTATACCCTGCTGTTTTCCGTGCTGGCGGTGCTGCTGACGGTGTGGATGGCCTGGGGCGTGGGCTACCGCTCCTGCCTAATCAGCGTGGCGGGTACCCTGCCGTTTTTGCTGCTGTGCGTAATCATCAACGACACGCCGCCCCATGCCGTGCCGCTGGTGATGCTGTTTACCGCATGGATGACGGTGCTTTTGGCCAAGGAGCGGCCGGACGAGCCGCCCTCCATGGACGCGCTGCGGATGGGCCTGACCCTGGCGGCGGTCCTGCTGCTGCTGGCCGTGGTGGGTACCGTCTATCCCAAGGAGGACACCCGCGACAAGGAGCTGCCGGAGCTGATCCAGAGCATTCTGGACCAGCTCCCAGGCCCGGTGCAGAACGTGCTGTCCAGAGACAGCACCGGCGTTGAGGATGAGGACCTGGGGGCCGATACCAGTGAGATTCTGGACCTGACCACCCAGGGGACCCGAAACCGCAAGGACACCGTGATGATGCAGCTCAGCAGCACGGAGACCGGCGTGCTCTATCTCCGGGGCGCGGCCAAGGACATCTACACCGGCACGTCCTGGGAGTCCCGCAACGCCGCCAGCTCCGCCCAGAGCGTCTACGCCCACACCTCTCTGGGGACCGCCTTCGGCAGTACCAGTCAGGCGGCCATGGAGATACGGAACTACTACGACAATGCCGCCGTGGCCTTCATCCCCTACGGCTTCATCAGCTGCACCGGGGCCGGAGAGATCGTCACGGACCTGCGGGTCCCGTGTACCCAGGACGACTATGTGATATACTTCTGGCCCGGTGTGGACACTCTGGACCTGACCGCCGACTACGACGCGGTGAATGAGAGCTATGACAGCTATGTGGCGGAGACCTGTCTGGAGCTCCCGGAGGGGACCCGGGAGACCCTCTACGAGCTGGCCCTCAGCTACGGCTATGACCCATCCCTGTCCGACCTGGAAACGGTGGCCTGGGTGGCGGAATTTGTCCGTTCCGTGGGGAGCTATCAGCTGGAGGTCTCCCGCCAGCCCGCCAACTTTGACTTTGCCGTCTACTTCCTGACAGAGAGCCAGAAGGGGTACTGCGTCCACTTTGCCACCGCTGCGGCGGCCATGCTGCGGGCCTTGGGGATCCCCTCCCGCTACGCCTCCGGCTACCGGGTCACGGTCACGGAGGCGGGCGCGGTCACAGATGTCACGGACAAGGACACCCACGCCTGGGCGGAGTTCTATATCAGCGGTCTGGGCTGGCTCCCTCTGGAGACCACGCCGGGCTTCGGCTCCTCCGTGGCGCTGCCGGAGGTGGCCCATGAGCCGCAGCAGACCGAGGCGCCGTCGCCCTCTCCGGAGGAGGCGACCGCAGAGCCGGAGGAGCCGTCTCCATCCCCGTCCGAGGAACCGTCCCCGTCTCCGTCTGAGGAGCCTGCGGCCCCCTCGGAGGACCAGGAGGGCGCGTCCCCGTCCATGGTGCCTTCCGCCCCGGTATCGGGCGGCAGCGCCGGCGGCAACTGGTTGCTCCTGCTGTGGATTCCGGTGCTGCTGGCTGTGGCGGTCTGCGTCCTGGCCCTGCGCCGCACGCTGGTCCGGAACCGCCGGGAAAAGCAGTTCCACACGGGCAACCGCAACCAGGCGGTGATTGCCCAGTGGGCCTATTTGGAGCGTCTGGTCCCCTGGGGCGCGGAGCTGCCCAAGGACCTGGAGGCCCTGGCGCTGAAGGCCAAGTTCAGCCAGCATGAGATCACCCAGGAGGAGCTGACCGCCTGCTCCCAGGCTACCATCGCGCTGGAGGCCAGGACCCAAAAGAGCCTGACCCGGTGGCGGCGCTTCCGCTACCGCTGGTTCTCCTGTATGGATCTGAAGAAGTAGGAAAACTGTCCCCTTCCGCTGCTGCGGAAGGGGACAGTACGTTTTGATAAGAACTCACATCAGCGGCGCCAGCAGGCGCAGCACCGATTGCAGCAGGC
>CAZBOR010000055.1:0-11460 GCA_964493585.1 uncultured Oscillospiraceae bacterium | reverse complement strand
AGGGCAGTCTGAAGCTCAAGGAGATCGCCTATATCCACTCCGAGGCCTACGCCGCAGGAGAGCTGAAGCACGGGCCCATTTCCCTCATTGAAAGCGGAACTCTGGTCATCGCTGTGGCCACCAATGCCCGGCTCTTTGACAAAACCATGAGCAACGTCAAGGAGACCAAGGCCCGCGGCGCGGCGGTGCTGGCCATCACCACGGAGGAATTTAGGGAAAAAATCATGGAGACTGCGGACCAGTGCATCATCATTCCCAGCACCCTGCCGCTGCTTCAGCCCAGCCTCAGCGTGATCCCCCTCCAGCTTTTTGCCTACTATGTGTCTCTGGCACGGGGCTGCGACATCGACAAGCCGCGGAATCTGGCGAAATCCGTGACCGTGGAATAACAGGACCAGGGCGGAGAGCGTATTTCTCCGCCCGTTTCTATGGAACGCTTTATACGAAAACACAAGAAAGGAAAGGATACGCATGGAAGCACTTGAAGCGATCAGGACCCGGCGGAGCATCCGGGTATTTGCGGACAGGCCGGTGGACCGGGAAACGCTGGAGGCGGCGCTGGAGGCGGCGCTGCTGTCCCCCTCCTGGAAAAACACCCAGACAGCGGGCTATATCGTGGTGGAAAGCCCGGAAATGAAGGCAAAGCTCATGGAGCATTTGCCGCCCCACAACGCCGGCATCGTGTCCACCGCGCCGGTAGTGGTGGCCATGACCGCCAGGAAGGGCCGCTGCGCCTATAACCGGGACGGCAGCTTTACCACCAAAAAGGAGGACCGCTGGGAGATGTTCGATAACGGTCTGGCCTGCCAGACCCTGTGTTTGGCGGCATGGGACCTGGGGCTCGGCTCCTGCATTATGGGCATCTATGACGAGGACGCCATACCGGCGCTGCTGCCGCTGCCGGAGGACCAGTATGTGACCGCCCTGGTGGCGATGGGCTATCCCGGCGAAACGCCCGTATGCCCCAGGCGCAAGGCGCTGGCAGAGAAGGTGCGCTATGTTTAAGGGCTTTACGCCGGAGACCATCGACTTCCTCTGGGGCATCCGGTTCAACAACAACCGGGACTGGTTCCAGGCCCACAAGGCGGAGTATGAGCGGACCCTCTACCGCCCCATGCTGGATTTGGCGGAGGAGGTGCGGCAGCGGGTGCATATTCCGGACACCATCGTCAAGCCCTCCCGCATCTACCGGGACGTGCGGTATTCGGGCGGCATCCCCTACAAGGACCATCTGTGGTTCTGTCTCCGGGAGGACCGGGAGTTCTGGAGCGGACATCCCTCCATGTATTTTCAAATCGAGCCGGAGGGCGGCTCCCTGGGCTTCCTCTGCTACAGCCCCAAGGCACAGCTCATGGCGGCCCACCGCAGGCGGATGCAGGCCCGGCCCGGGGAGTTCCCGGCGCTGATGGAGAAGCTCCTGTCCTCGGACCGGTTTCAGGACCAGTCCACCCGCTATACGCGCCCCAAGGAGGGCGGCGAGGACCTGCCGGAGACATGGTACCAGCTCAAAAACTGTTTTCTCTGCGAGGAAGTCCCCGTGGGGGAACAGCTCTACGCGCCGGAGCTGGCGGAGCGGATCATCAGCGCCTTTGAAATTCTGGAGCCGCTGTACGGATATTTCCGAAAGCTGGAGGCCGGCATCGGAGAGGCAGAACAGGCGACATCCTAGGCTCCCTATGGGTCAAAAACGCAACAGGAGGCAACGCCCATGTATCAATGTAAAATCACCGTGCTCAAATGCACGCTGGACCGGGAACTGAAGGAACAGTACATCCCCGACCCGGACTACGGCCTTTGTCCCTATTTCCGGCCCGGCCAGGTGTTTTACACCCGGGACGGCCAGAAGCCCCAGGGCTTTGGCTGCGACATCGGCTGGAAATCCATACGGGACGAGGCCGAGGGCATGACCCGCGCCCGGCCCGCGTTCCTGCAGGGGCGGCCCCATGTGGTCTGCTGCAACGACGGCTGCCGCCCGGTGATCTTCCTGCTGGAGCAGGAGGCCATTTCCGACTGAACCCCCCTTTACGGCGCCCCCGAAAGACGGCCCATGGCCGCCCGGATGCAGGTTCCGCCGCATCTGCGCCGGCCCCGGAGGAAAATAAGAAAAAACACCGGAAACGGTTGAATCTTCGTCTCAGGTGTGCTATAATGTGTAAATAAAAATTACAATTTGAACTATTCTGATTTATTGCATGGTTTTATGTACTATTACCGCAAGGGGGTATGGCATAATGACGTTAGGGGAAAAGATCAAGGGTGCCCGATTGGAACGGCATATGACGCAAAAGGACGTGGTGGGGGATTATATCACACGCAATATGCTCTCCAAAATCGAAAACGGCAGCGCCACGCCGTCTGTAAAGACGCTGGAATATCTGGCGGGAGCGCTGGGCCTTCCGGCGGGGTACTTCATGTCGGAGTCCAACGGGGACGAGCTGACGCCCGGCGGACTTTGCAGCGCGCGGCAGCACTTCCGGGCCGGGGAATACGACGGGTGCGTCCAGGTGCTGGAGGGACTGGACCTGGACGGCGGCTACCGGGACGAGGCGCTGCTGCTGATGGCCCGCGCCAAGATCAGCCTCTCCAAAAAGGCCATGACCGACGGGCGCTATGAGGAGGCCATCCGGCTGGCGCGGGAGGCCATCGGCCACAACGACGAGAGCCTGTATATGTCCGCCGCCTTCCGCACGGAGGCGCTGCTGCTGGTGGCCCGGTGTACCATGGAGCTGGGCGGCGACTTTTTGGCGGCCATGGACCGCTACCAGGCGTCCTATCAGGACCAGGGCCTGGGGGAGTTCTACCGTCTGACCATGGCGGAATACTACATCGGCCAGGGGAATCTGGAGCAGGCCAAAAAGGAGATGGACAGCATCGCCCGTCTCTCAGAGGCCACCAAGCCCGCCTACCTGATGCTCCAGGGGCAGATGGAGCTGAAGGACAACCAGTACGAGAAGGCCGCCAAGCAGCTGGAAAAGGCGGAGCAGCTCGCCCGCACCACCGGGAGCAGCTACTTCATGTCCACCCTCTACGCCATGCTGGAGCAGTGCTACCGGGAGATGGAGGATTTCAAAAAGGCGTATCACTACGCCTCCATGCAGCTCCAAATCAAGGAATAGCCTCCGGAGCCACGATATGCCTTGGGCGTGCCTTGCGGCACGCCCTTTTTTCGCGCAAAGCGCGTCAGGATAAGAAGTCCTTGAGCTTGTTGGAGCGGTTGGGATTGCGTATCTTCCGCAGGGCCTTGGCCTCGATCTGCCGGACCCGCTCCCGCGTCACATGGAACTCCCGGCCCACCTCCTCCAGCGTCCTGGGGCGGCCGTCATCCAAACCGTAGCGGAGCCGCAGCACCTTTGCCTCCCGCTCCGACAAGGTCCCCAGAATCTCCATGAGCTGCTGGCGCAGCATGGTCTGGGACACGGCCTCGGCGGGCTGGGACCCGGCATCGTCCTCAATGAAGTCGCCCAGGTGGCTGTCGTCCTCCTCCCCCACCGGGGATTCCAGGGACACCGGCTCCATGCACATCTGCCGTATCTCGTTGACCCGCTCCGGGGTCAGCCGCAGGACCTCCGCCAGCTCCTCCGCGGTGGGCTCCCGGCCCAGCTCCTGCTGGAGCTTCCGGGAGGTCTGGGTCAGCTTGTTCATGGTCTCCACCATATGGACGGGGATACGGATGGTCCGGGCCTGGTCCGCCAGGGCCCTGGTGATGGACTGCCGCACCCACCAGGTGGCATAGGTGGAGAACTTGAAGCCCTTGGTGTAGTCATACTTCTCCACGGCCTTCAGCAGTCCCAGATTGCCCTCCTGGATCAGGTCCAGGAGCTGCATCCCCCGGCCCACATAGCGCTTGGCGATGGACACCACCAGCCGGAGATTGGCCTCGGTCATAGCCTGGGCCGCCTTCTGATCGCCGGCGGCGATGCGCTTGGCCAGCTCCGTCTCCTCCTCAACGCTGAGCAGCGGCACCTTGCCGATCTCCCGCAGATACATCCGCACCGGGTCCCCGGTGCCGTAATCCTCCGCCAGCTTTTCCGGGTCCTCCAGGACCGTGTCCTCCTCCATCTCCGCCTGGATGCGGCTCAGCTCCTCCGGGCTGGGCATCGCAGAGTCCTCCTCCTCGCTGGGCGGCAGGACCTCGATTCCGGCATCCGTCAGGGCGTTGTAGGTCTCCTCGATCTGATCCATGTCCGCGCCCAGGGGGGACAGGGCCGACACCAGCGTTTCCATGGCGAGATGGCCCGTGGCCTTCCCCTGCTCGATGAGCTGGGTCCGCTTCTCCTCCAGTTTCTGGCTGTCCGGCTTGTTCTGAGAGGTTTTGCTCATGGTATTCATCCTCCATACCCTTTCTTGTCACGGCGGCGGTCCAACGCAGCCATGAGGTCTTTGCTTCCGCGTTTTGATGCTTCCGATCGGATCACTCCTATGTAGTCCTTAAACGCCTGCTCATTGACAACGCCCTCCATTTTTCCGGCGATGGAGGCGATGTGCGCCAGCTCCTCCGGCTGAAAATCCGCCTCCATGGCCGGGATGCTGACCCGCTGGCCCTGCTCCCATCGGTCCTGCATCCACGTAAACACCCGGCCCAGCAGCGGCACGGAGAACATCTCCGCCGTCAAACCGTCCGTCTGGTCCAGCAGGGCCGGCTCCAGCAAGAGCTGTCCCAGCAGGCCCTCCTCCGCCCGTGCGGATCTGATGTTGTCATATTTGAGGCCCTTGACGGCGGGCTGGGCCGATTCGGCGGGCTGAAGGCTCTCCCGCAGCTCCCTGCGCTTTTTGGCGGCGGCGCTGCGGCGCACCGCCCGCTGGACCTCCAGCTTCACCGCGTCGGCGCTGACGCCCGCAGTCTCGGCCACCCTGGCACTGTAGACCTCCCGCTCCACGGAGGAGGAAATCGTGGCCAGGAATTCCGACGCGGCCTGGAGATACTCCACGCGGCCATCGTCCGTGGTCAGGTCGTGGCTCCTGCGGAGGGTTTCCAGCTGGTAGGCGGCCTGGTTCTCCGAAGCGCCGAGGAGCCGCTTGAACCGGTCCGCGCCGAACTTATGGAGGTACTCGTCCGGGTCCTTGGCGCCCTCCATCCGCAGGACCCGGACGGTGAGACCCGTTTTCTCCAGAATACCGATGGCCCGTTTGGCGGCGTCCTGTCCGGCCTGGTCCCCGTCATAGCTCAGCACGAGCTGCTTGGTGTACTTGGCCAGCATTCCGGCCTGCTCCTGGGTCAGCGCCGTCCCCAGCGATGCCACAGCGCAGTCGAAGCCGTATTGATACATGGTGATGGTATCCATATACCCCTCGGTGAGCACCAGCATATCCATCTTTGTCTTTTTCGCCAGATTCAGGGCAAAGAGGTTTTTGCGCTTGTTAAAGACGAGGCTCTCCGGGGAGTTGAGATATTTCGGCTCCGAGCCGTCCATGACCCGTCCCCCAAAGCCGATGACATTTCCCCGCACGTCGATGATGGGAAACATGACCCGGTTGCGGAACCAGTCGTAGCAGCTCTCATAGTCCGCCACGCTGCCGTCGGGGTCCCGCCGCTGGCGCTGCTTCACCCGGACCAGGCCCGCGTCCTTCAGCTCCTTCTGGGTGTAGCCCTTCTCCAGCATGGCCTTCATCAGCCCGTCCCAGCGGTTGGGGGCGAAGCCCAGACCGAACCGCACGATGGTGTCCGGACTGAGGCCCCGGCCCAGCAGATAGCCGAGGCCCTCCCTGCCCTCCGGTCCCTTGAGGCATTCGTGATAGTACCGGGCCGCGTCCCGGCATAGCTGCCAGAGCTTCTCCTTGTAGCGGTAGTTGGAGCTCTGCCCCTGGTTGTCCTCCGGCACCTCGATCCCGGCGCGTTTGGCCAGAAAGCGGACGGAATCGGGGTAGTCCAGCCCCTCGATCTCCATGATGAAGTTCACCACGCCGCCGCCCTTGTGACAGCCGAAGCAGTAATACATCCCCTTGTCCGGCGTCACCGAGAAGGACGCGGTCTTTTCATTGTGGAAGGGACACAGGCCGAACAGGTTGCTGCCCCGACGGGTGAGGCTCACATACTGTCCCACCACTTCCTCGATGGGATTCTTCTCATTCAGTTCCTCCAAAAACGCCTCCGGGAACGCCACAGCCGGTGCCTCCTCTGCAAATGGTTTCCAAATGGTTACGGAATTATACCCGATCCCCTTTTTTTCGGTATCAGCCCCGGACCTGCCAGGCCGTGGGAATGAAAATTTCGCTGAACTTATACATCGCGTACTTATCGGTCATGCCAGCGATATAGTCGCACACCGTCCGTTCGATGCCGTCAAAATCCAGTTGGGACTGGAAGTCCGCCGGAATCTCCTCCGGATGCTTCAGATAGTGGTCGTAGAGCATCCCGATGATGTCCCTGGCCTTGTGCTCCTCCCCCTTTGCAACGGGATTCTTGTACACATGGTCAAACATAAAGGTGCGGAGCCGCTCCATGGCGTCGGCGATCTCCGGGGTCCGCAGAATACAGTCCTTTCCCCTGGAGCAGTCGATGATGTCCGTCACCAGGGTGTTGATGCGCCGGGAATTGGTGTCGCCCAGCACGGCGGCGATGTCCGCCGGGATGTCGCTGTTGGACAGGATGCCCGCCCTGCGGGCGTCGTCGATGTCGTGGTTGATGTAGGCGATCTGATCGGAGACCCGGACGATCTGGCCCTCCAGGGTCTCCGGGATGCGATCTCCCGTGTGGCCCACAATGCCCATGCGGGTCTCATAGGTGAGGTTCAGTCCCTCGCCGTCCTTTTCCAGCAGGTCCACCACCCGCAGAGACTGCTCGTTATGGCGGAAGGACCGCCCGGTGATCTCCCGCAGGGCCTTCTCCCCCGCGTGGCCAAAGGGCGTGTGGCCCAGGTCGTGGCCGAAGGCGATGGCTTCGGTCAGATCCTCGTTGAGCCGCAGCGCTCTGGCGATGGTTCTGGAGATACGCATGACCTCCAGCGTGTGGGTCAGTCGGGTGCGGTAGTGGTCCCCCTCCGGCTGCAAAAAAACCTGGGTCTTGTGCTTGAGCCGCCGGAACGCCTTGGAGTACACAATGCGGTCCACATCCCGCTGGTAGCAGGTACGCACGTCGCACTCCGGTTCGGGCCGGTCGCGGCCCCTGGTCTCCACGGCCTTGGCCGCCCAGGGCGCCAGCCGCGTCCGCTCCTCCTGCTCCAGCTCCTCCCGGATGGTCATTGTCCTCCCCCCTTCCCCCGCTCTGCGGGTACGCCGCGAAACACCTGCTCCACAGGCTCTCCCAGGACCTGTCCGTTGCTCAAATCCCGGAGCCGCCGGAGGTATTCCCCGGCCCGTTCCTCCGGCAGCAGCGCCGTCACCGTCACGTCCGCGCCGAAGTCCGTGTCCTCCACCAGTCCGCCCAGCCCCTCCGTCTCCTGACGGATGCGGGCGAAGAGGCTGTAGCCGCAGCACACCAGGATCCGGCTCCAGAGCCGCTCCACGCTGACCCCGGCCGCCGTCAGGGCGTCTTTGGCCCCCCTGGTATAGGCCCGTGCCAGTCCTCCGGTCCCCAGCAGGATGCCGCCGAAGTACCGGGTCACCACGCACACCGCGTCGGTGATGCCCTCCCGCCGAAATACCTCCAGCATGGGCTGACCCGCAGTACCCTGGGGCTCCCCATCGTCGGAATAGCGCACGGTCCCGTCCCGGAGCAGATAGCACCAGCAGTTGTGCCGGGCGTCGTGGTACTGCTTTTTGACGGCCTCGATCTTCTCCCTGGCCTCGGCCTCGGTGGATACGGGCCACACCTGGCCCAGAAACCGGGATTTCTTCTCCGTGAACTCCGACTGGCCGTAGCCGGTGGGAAGATAATATTCCGTCATAGATAGTCATCCTTCAAAATGGCATAGGTCACTATATCGCAAATCCCCTGGTTGTTCCAATCCGCCTGCCGGGATGTCCCCTCATATTGGAGGCCGCATTTCCGCATGACCGCACCGGAGCCCGGATTATTGGGGTCATGCCGGGCAGAGATTCGATTGACGCCGCACTGGGTAAACAGATATTGTATGAGGGCCGAAAAGGCCTCCGACATGATCCCCTGGCGCCACCAACGGCTGCCGATGCAGTAACCGATTCCCACGGCGTTGAGCTTCTGGCGGTATTCTTCAACGCCAATGCTGCCGATGACCTGTCCCAAGTCCTTCAAAACAATCGCCCAATCCCAGACCGCGTCCTTGGCGTACTGCTCTTGCAGGAATGCCACGCGGTCATACGCATCCTGTATACTGTCATATGTTTGCCAGGTGAGATATTTCGTCACCAGCGGGTCGCTGCAATAATTGCGGAACATATCTTCCGCATCCTCTATTATAAAAGGACGCAAAATCAGCCGTTTTGTTTCAATTATCCCAGTTTTCAGCTCCATGTCCTTCCACCCTTCCTACTCGATATATGCGCGGTAGCGGCCCTGGCTCTCCCGGCTCAGCGCCGCGTCCACCCGGATGCCGTCGTTTTCATACTCCACGGAGAACACCTTGGCCTCCCGGTGGAGCCGGCTCAGCTCTCCCGCCGCGCTGTAGGGCAAATGCAGCGTCACGCGCATGACCCCGGTATCCAGCTTCTTCTCCATCAGCGCCAGCAGCGCCGGGAGATTCTGCCGCTCCGAGGCGGAGATGGCCACCCGGTTTTCTCCGGTGGGAATGTCCTCCGGCGCGGCCAGATCCGCCTTGTTGTATACCTCGATCACCGGGACCCCCTGGGGCGCCAGCTTCGCGGTCAGCTCCTCCACCACTGCCATGTGCTTCTCCCGGCTGGGGTCCGAGGCGTCGATGACGTGGAGCAGCAGATCCGCGTATTGCAGCTCCTCCAATGTGGCCTGAAACGCCTCCACCAGATGGTGGGGCAGCTTGGCGATAAAGCCCACGGTGTCGCTGAGCAGCACCTCCAGCGTATCGGACACGGTAAGCTGCCGGGTGGTGGTGTCCAGGGTGTCAAAGAGCCGGTCGTTGGCGGGGATGCCCGCTCCCGTCAGGGCGTTGAGCAGCGTGGACTTGCCGGCGTTGGTGTAGCCCACCAGGGCCACCACCGGCACGGAGTTTTTCTCCCGGAGCTGCCGCTGGACGCCGCGGACCCGCCGGACCTCGTTCAGCTCCTGCTGGAGCCGGGAAATGCGGGCGCGAATGTGCCGCCGGTCTGTCTCCAGCCGCGTCTCGCCGGGACCTCTCGTGCCGATGCCGCCGCCCTGCCGGGAAAGGGACGCGCCCATGCCGCCAAGCCGCGGCAGCAGATACTGATATTGCGCCAGCTCCACCTGGAGCCGTCCCTCCCTGGTCTTAGCCCGCTGGGCGAAGATGTCCAGGATCAGGGCGCTGCGGTCGATGACCGTGGCCCCGGTGACGTCCTCCAGCGTGCGGATCTGGGAGGGCGACAGGTCGTTGTCAAAGATGACCATATCCGCTTCGGCGGCCTCCACCGCCTGCCGAAGCTCCTCCGCCTTTCCCGGACCCAGGAAGGAATGGGGGTCCGGGGCCGGACGGCTTTGCAGCAGCCGACCCACGCACACGCCGCCCGCTGTCTCCAGCAGGGCCTCCAGCTCGTCCATGGTCTCCTCTGTGGCGGTCTCCGCCGCGTCAAATATATTTGCGTTCAATCCCGCCAGGATGGTCCTTTCCGGGCGGGGCCTCCGATTCTCTTCCATAGGGTCCTCCTGTGACATGATCCTGCAAAATACGGGGAATCTCCCCAAAAAAGAACAAAAAGGGGCTGTTCCACCCAGTGAAACAGCCCCTTGACGGGATACTTACTTCAGGCCGAACTTCTTGTTGAAGCGTTCAACACGTCCGCCAGTGTCAACCAGCTTCTGCTTGCCGGTATAGAAAGGGTGACACTTGGAGCAGATTTCAACTCTGATATCCTTTTTGGTAGACCCGGTCTCAAACACGGCGCCACAAGCACAGCGGATCGTGGTCTGCTGATAATCGGGATGGATGCCCTTCTTCACGTTTGTTCACCTCTTTCGGTTCCAATCAGGGCGCAATACGCCCCCTCAATCTAAAGCGCAGATAGTATAGCACACTTTATCCAAAATTGCAAGCATTTTTTCGCTTTTTTCACGCTTCGGGCAGATACCGGGGCCTGTGGCTCCGCTCCCGGCCCATGGGTTCGCGTATTCCGGGCGGCGCAAACAGACCGTAGAGGTCCGTGGCCCGCTGCTCCAGCGCGAAATAGCGCTTTGCCTCCGGGCTGTCCGGCGCGGGACCGGACACCAGGACGGTGTTTCGCTTGATGCCGTGCAGCAGCGTCCGTCCCCGCTCGTTGAAGGCCAGGACCCGGAGATAGGGGCTTTTCCGCGCCATCGTCTCCCGGTCCAGCCCCAGGAACAGGCAAAGCAGCATCCGCCTGAGCCGGGAGTAGGCATAGCGCTTGGATTTGCAGGAAAGGCAAATGGCCTCCAGGCTGTTTTCCCGGCGGCAGGCCCGCCGCACCCTGCTCCAGAGGCCCTCGGAGCCAAAGGGCATCGCTTCAAAGGCGGCGTCCGGCAGCGTCCGCAGCACCGACAGCATGGCCCGCTCCCCATATTCCAGGGCGTGGAGGGTCCCCAGGGGTCTCTCGGTCCCCGCCAGGAGCGCCCGCCGCAGCGCCGTGGCCGTCGGCATCCCCGCCTGCCGCGGGATCACCAGAAGCTCCATGGGGCGCTCCCGCTCCAGCAGCCGCCGCAGATAGTCCACGCCCAGCGCGTTGTTGGGAGTGGCAAGACACGCCGCGTCCCCGCCCAGGTCCTTTAGGGCCAGCTCTCTGGCTCTGGCATAGGACACGCCGGAGGACAGCGCCTCCCGGAGCCGCCGGTCGAACTCCGCCGAGCGGAGCAGCCGCGCCGTATCCCACAGGGTCTCCGCGTCCGCGCCCTCGGTCCCAAAGCACAGCGTATCCACGCAGCCCAGCTCCAGGAGGCAGTCCACCGCGCCCGCCGCGAAATAGCCGCCCGCGTTGACGGCCACCGTCAGCGGCAGCTCCAGCACCAGGTCCGCGCCCTGGCGCACCGCGATCTCCGACCGGGTCCATTTGTCGTAGATGGCCGGCTCTCCCCGCTGGACGTAATTGCCGCCCATGAGACAGACCACGCCGGTATCCGGCCCCAGACGGCGGCGCACCTCCTGAATTTGATACCGGTGTCCCTGGTGAAATGGGTTGTATTCGCAGATGATTCCGGCAGTCCTCACGAAAAAAATCCTCCAAATTGCTGAAATTCGGTAAAATAACAGTTGTCCAACGCCTCATTTTGCGTTAAAATAGAAGAGGCTATGGGTTTCTCTTATTATTGTAAGCCGGAAGCCCTATATTTTCAAGAAATACTTTTAGGAGATGACAGTATGAATGTATTGGTAATCAACGCAGGCAGCTCTTCCCTCAAGTATCAGCTGCTGAATCCCGCCACCGGCGATCTGCTGGCCAAGGGCCTGTGCGAGCGCATCGGCATCGACGGCAAGTTCACCTACAAGCCCCAGGTGGAGGGCAAGG
>CAZBOR010000054.1:0-11558 GCA_964493585.1 uncultured Oscillospiraceae bacterium | reverse complement strand
CGGAGCTGCATCTCCACCTTCACCGGGTCCTTGCCGCTGGAAAGGCCCAGCTTGCCGCAGATGCGGATGCAGTGGGTGTCGCAGACATAGCCCTCCTGCCCGTACACATCCCCCAGCAGCAGGTTGGCGGTCTTGCGGCCCACACCGGGGAGCTTCAGCAGGTCCGCCATATTGTCCGGCACCCGGCCGCCGTAGTCCCGCAGCAGCATCTGACAGGCCAGAACGATGTCCCGCGCCTTGTGGCGGTAAAAGCCGCAGGAGCGGACCAGCTCCTCCACGTCGGCAATCTCCGCCTCCGCGAAGGACTCCAGCGTGGGGTAGGCCGCGAACAGCGCGGGCGTGACCTGGTTGACCCGCGCGTCGGTGCATTGGGCCGACAGCCGCACGGCGATCATCAGCTCGTAGTCCTTCTCATAGTGCAGCGCGCACAGGGCGTCCGGGTAGGCGACCTTCAGCGCGGAGAGAATATTGGTGACTTTTTCTGTAACTTCCATGGTTTTCACCCCGTAAAATGTTTGTTTTCAGTATATCATACTTTTCGGGAATGTGGTATAATGGAAAATGCAAAATTTACGAAGCAGGAGGGATTTCATGTATCAGCCGCTGGCGGACGAGATTCGTCCCAGGACCTTGGACCAGGTGGTGGGGCAGGAGCATATTCTGGGCCCGGATAAAATGCTCCGGCGCATCATTGAATCCGGTCAGATTCCCAATCTCATTTTCTATGGCCCCTCCGGCACCGGCAAGACCACCGTGGCCGGCATCATCGCCGCCCGGACCAACCGGACCCTCTATAAGCTCAATGCCACCAACGCCACCACCGCCGAGGTCAAGGAGATCCTGGCCCAGCCGGATACGCTGCTGGCGCCCAACGGGGTGCTGCTGTATCTGGACGAGATCCAGTATTTTTCCAAGAAGCAGCAGCAGTCCCTGCTGGAATCCATCGAAAACGGCAAGGTGACGCTGATCGCCTCCACCACGGAGAACCCCTATTTCTATGTGTACAACGCCATTTTGTCCCGGTCCACGGTGTTTGAGTTTCAGCCCATCTCCGAGGACGCCGCTCTGAAGGCCGTGGAGCGGGGCGTTCGCTTCATGGAGGAAAAGGAGGGCCTGACGGCGCAGCCGGAGGAGGGCGCGCTGCGGCACATCGCCTCCGCCTGCGGCGGCGACATCCGCAAGGCCATGAACGCCGTGGAGCTGCTGTTTTCCGCCGGGCAGGAGCGCGGCGGCGTGCTCCCCATCACGCTGGCGGACGCCGAGGCGGTGACGCAGAAATCCGCCATGCGCTATGACCGGGACGGGGACAGCCACTACGACGTCCTTTCGGCCTTCCAGAAGTCCATCCGGGGGTCGGACCCGGACGCGGCGGTCCACTATCTGGCGCGG
Organism: uncultured Oscillospiraceae bacterium; assembly: GCA_964493585.1. Taxonomy (GTDB): domain Bacteria; phylum Bacillota; class Clostridia; order Oscillospirales; family Oscillospiraceae; genus HGM13006. The sequence continues at coordinate 10,169 of CAZBOR010000054.1, read as the reverse complement.
CTGCTGTCCGGCGGCGATCTGCCGTCGGCCTGCCGTCGGCTGCTGGTGACGGCGGCGGAGGATGTGGGGCTGGCCCATCCCACGGCCATTTCCGTGGTGAAGTCCTGCGTGGACGCGGCGCTCCAGCTTGGCTTGCCGGAGGCGCGGATCCCTCTGGCGGAGGCGGTGATCTTCCTCAGCACCTGTCCCAAGTCCAACTCGGCGATCAACGCCATCGACGCGGCCATGGAGGATCTGAAAAAAGGCAAAGGCGGCGAGATCCCCGCCCACCTCAGGGACACCCACTATGAGGGCGCCAAGAAGCTGGGACGGGGTCTCACCTACCAGTATCCGCATCTATATGAAAACCACTACATCAAGCAGCAGTATCTGCCTGACGAGCTGAAGGACCGTCAATACTATGAATACGGTCCCAACAAGATCGAGCAGGCGGCCAGAAGCTACTGGGACGCCGTAAAGGGCGATTAGCAGCAGGCCGCCGGGCTGCCCTCATACCGCCAAGCGCTGACAGAGCCGGAGGTCTGGAAATAGTGGATGGGCGCAGCGGCATGGTCCTGGGGCAGCGGCCGGATGATGATGAGCTTCACCTTCTGCCGGTCCGGCAGAATGGCCTTGATGTAGACGCTGACGTGGTCGCCGGGCAGCAGGTCGTCCCGGTATTCCGCCAGACCGGAGAGGTTCGGGGCCAGCTCGATGAACACGCCGTAGTCCTTGATGCTGCGGACGATGCCCACGACGGTCTCGCCCACGCTGAACCGGGCGGCGTTCTCCTGCCAGGTCCCCAGCAGCTCCCGGTGGGTGAGACTCAGCCGCCGCTGTCTCAGGTCCCTGGACAGCAGCGCCACATAGATATGCTGTCCCTCGGTGAAGCGGTCCCGGCTGTGGTTGATGCGGGACACGGAGATGTGCTCGATGGACAGCAGGGACACGTTGCCGCAGCCGATGTCGCAGAAGGCCCCGAAGCGGTCCAGATGCGTCACCACCGCCGGGAGCACTGTCCCCGTGGGGACCTGATAGAGCAGATGATCCAGGGCCTCCTGCTGGGCGGACCGGCGGGACAGGGTCAGCACGGGCCGCTCGCTGTAAAGGCCGTCGATGGATGTGATGTGAAAGCACACGTTCTTTCCCACCCGGCTCAATATGGCGATGTCCCGCACAGAGCCGTCGGCAATACCGATGGCGGTTTCCTCTCTGGGTATGACGCCCTGGGCGCAGCCCAGGTCCACCAGCAGGTCATGGGCCGCGTTGGCGGAGCGGGCCACGCCCTCAAGGATCACGCCCTCTTGAAACGCCTTCTTGAGCTGCTCCCGGTTCAGCGAGGCGCATTGAAGCGCGGCGGGAAACATCCCCTCAGGATAATATGTATGGTTCATAATGATTCCTCCCTGATTGACTTTTTTGCTTTTATGTAGGACAGGGGACCCACGGCCCCTGCGCCCGGTTAAAGGATACGGCCGCCCAGCGATTCCAGCAGGCTCCTGGCTCCGGCGGTCTGGGTGTCGTCGGTGAGGACGGACACCAGGGGCTTCCGGGCCGGGGTCAGGACGCCGTTGCCGGCCATGGGCGGAAGTCCGCCCAGCAGACGGTTGCCGAAGGTGTTGGTCCCATATCCGCCGTAGGGATAGGCCACAAGCAGCGGGCTGTCCCCCAGAGGCGCCCAGGGGCGCTGGGTCCGGGAAACGGTGTAACCCCGGCGGCGCAGCCGGTCCACGGCCTGCCGGGCCTGATATGGATCCTGAAATTCGCAGGTGATGGTAATGGACATTACTACTTCACTCCTTCGGCCCTATTGTTGCCGAAGAAATAATAGTTTATACCAGTCTTTCATCAAACGATGAAAAAGCGTTTGATCGCGCCGCAGGCGCGTCAAAGACTTATGAGACGGGCTTTGTGCCGCCTGGCGCAAAACCGGCAGCACGCTTTGCGTGACGCCTCTTCCACAAAAGGGAACCTTTTACGGAAGAACAGTATGATACAGCAGAGGTGACGAAAAAATGGATGTTCGGCTCGGAGATATTCTGGTGATGAAAAAGGCCCATCCCTGCGGCTCCAGGGAGTGGCGGGTCCTGCGGACCGGCATGGATTTCCGGCTCAAGTGTCTGGGCTGCGGCCACGAGGTCCTGGGGCCCAGAGCGAAGCTGGAGAAAAACATCAAGGAGATACGCCATGCCGGAGACTGACACGCTCCGGGAGGCCCGGCGGCTTCTGTATGAGCATTTCGGCTATTCCTCCTTCCGGCCCGCCCAGGAGACGCTGATCTCGGCGCTGATGGACGGGCGGGATGTGCTCGGCATCATGCCCACAGGTGCGGGCAAGTCCATGTGCTACCAGATCCCGGCGCTGCTCCTGCCGGGGATCACGCTGGTGGTGTCGCCGCTGATCTCGCTGATGCAGGACCAGGTCCGGGCGCTGAAGGCGGCGGGCATCCGCGGCGCGTACCTCAACAGCGCCCTGAGCTATCCCCAGTATCTCAAGGCTCTGGACAACGCCCGCAAGGGTATGTACAAGGTGATCTATGTGGCCCCGGAGCGGCTGGAGACAGAGCTGTTTTTGCAGTTCACCGGAGAGGTGGAAATCTCCCTGGTGGCGGTGGACGAGGCCCACTGCGTGTCCCAGTGGGGCCACGACTTCCGGCCCTCCTATATGGACATCGCGCCCTTTGTCCGGCATCTGGGCCGCCGTCCTCCGGTGGCGGCCTTCACCGCCACGGCCACACCGGCGGTCCGCCAGGACATTTTAAGCCATCTGGAGCTGAAGGACCCGGAGATACAGGTCACGGGCTTTGACCGGGAAAACCTGATGCTGCGGGTGCTGCGGCCCCAGGATAAGCTGGCGGCGCTGCTGGAGTTCCTGCGGCAGCGGGAGGAGGACAGCGGCATTGTCTACTGCTCCACCCGGAAGCAGGTGGAGCGGGTGACGGCGGCTCTCCAGTCCCATGGGATCTCGGCGGCGGCCTATCACGCCGGGGTCAGCGAGGACGACCGCCGCCGGCGGCAAGACCAGTTCCTCTTTGACGAGCTGCGGGTGATGGTGGCCACCAACGCCTTCGGCATGGGGATCGACAAGCGGAACGTGGGCTTTGTGGTCCACTATAATATGCCGAAGAATCTGGAGGCATACTACCAGGAGGCGGGCCGGGCGGGCCGGGACGGCTCCCGTGCGGAGTGTCTGCTGCTCTACGGTCCCGGCGACGTACACACGGCGGAGTTTCTGATCCGCTCCGGTCTGGAGGACCTGCCGCCGGAGGAGGCCAAGGAGCGGCTCCGGGTGGAGACGGAGAAGCTGGAGCAGATGAAGGGCTACTGCTTCACCGGCGGGTGTCTGCGGCACTATCTGCTCGATTACTTCGGCCAGGAATCCCCGACGCGCTGCGGGTGCTGCGGGAACTGTCAGGCCAGGGAGAACATCTTTGCCGCCCTGCGGTCCGGTCCCAGGCGGCAGGAGCAGGAAAAGAGCCTCTATGAGCTGCTGAAAAGCACCCGCAAGGACTTCGCGGACCGGTCCAATCTGCCGCCGGAGCTGATCTTCTCAGACCGGACGCTGCAGGAAATGGCGGTGCAGAAGCCTCAGAACGAATACGACATACGACAGATCCCAGGGGTCAGCCCCGCAAAATACCAGCTCTACGGCAAGGTGTTTCTGCGGGTGATCCAGCGGAACAGCCATCGAAGGAGTGGATTAGAATGAACAAAGCATATTGGTCCCGGCGCATCCGGGAGGGCGAGCCCTACGTTCCCGGCGAACAGCCCAAGGACCGGCGTTATGTAAAGCTCAATACCAACGAAAACCCCTACCCGCCGTCCCCGAAGGTGGCGGAGGCCATCCGGAACGCGGATACGGACGCTCTGCGGCTGTACCCGGACCCGGATTCCACGGCTCTGAGGAACGCGCTGGCGCAGCTTTACGGTCTTGCGCCGGAGCAGGTGTTCCTGGGCAACGGCTCCGATGAGGTGCTGGCCTTCAGCTTTCTGGCCTTTATGGACGAGGACACCCCGGCGGTGTTCCCGGATGTGACCTACAGCTTTTATCCGGTCTATGGACAGTTCTTCGGGGACCATTGTCGTATCGTCCCGGTGAACGAGGACTTTACCATTCCCCTGGAGCAGCTCATGCGGGACGACGGCACGGTGGTGCTGACCAATCCCAACGCCCCCACGGGCATCGGGCTGCCCCTCCGGGACATCCGCCGGGTGGTGGAGGCCAATCCGGGCCATGTGGTCATCGTGGACGAGGCCTATGTGGATTTCGGCTGTCAGTCCGCCGCCCCTCTGGTGAAGGAGTACGACAACCTGCTGGTGATACAGACCTGCTCCAAGTCCCGGAGTCTGGCGGGAATGCGTATCGGCTTTGCCTTTGGCTGTGAAAGCCTCATTGGCGCGATGAATGCCGTGAAGAACTCCATCAACTCCTATACCGTGGACCGTCTGGCCCAGGCGGCGGCCCAGGCGGCGGTGGAGGACCGGGCCTATTTCTATGATACCTGCCGGGCCATTGAGAAAACCCGCGAAACTACGGCCGGGAAATTAAAAAATATGGGCTTTGCGGTTTTGCCGTCCCAGGCGAACTTCGTCTTTGCCTCCCACCGGGCAGTCCCGGCCAGGGAGCTGTTCGGAAGGCTCCGTCAGCGGGGCGTGCTGGTGCGGTATTTTGACAAGCCACGCATCGACAACTTTTTACGGATCACCATTGGCACCGACCGGGAGATGGAGCTTCTGCTGGCGGCGCTCCGGGAGATATTGGAGGAATTGCTATGATCGAATACGAGCCGCCGGTGTACCGGCCCCCCGGCGAATGGCGGAGCTTTCTGGTGCAGGCCACCATCGGATGCAGCCACAACGGCTGTACCTTCTGCGGGATGTACAAGGGCAAGCGCTTTCGGGTGCGGCCGCTGGAGGACATTATCGGGGACATCCGGGAGGCGGCCGGCTTCTACGACCGGTATGAAAAGGTGTTCCTCTGCGACGGGGACGCCATCGCCATGGACACCCAGGACCTGATAACCATCCTCCGGGAAATCAGGAAGGACTTTCCCTACTGCCGCCTGATCTCCACCTACGCGGGACCCAAAAGCACCCTGAAAAAGACCCCGGAGGAGCTGAGGCAGCTCCGGGAGGAGGGCCTGGGCCGCGCATATCTGGGGGTGGAAACCGGCATGGAGGACCTGCTGCGGTCCACCAACAAGGGCGTCAGCCGAAGCGAAATGCTGGAGGCGGGACTGCGCCTAAGGGACGCGGGCATCGACCTGTGGGCCATCATCCTCATCGGGCTTGGCGGACGGCCCCTGACCACGGAAAACGCCCGGCAGACCGCCGGCATCATCAACGAGATGCGGCCTCAGCACCTGTCCGCCATGAACTACACTCCGGTGGAGGGGACCAGGCTGGGCGATCAGGCCCTGCGCGGGGAATTCCAGGTGCTCAGCGCGGCGGAGAGTCTCCAGGAGACTGCGGAGCTGATTCGCAATCTGGATGTCTCCGGGATGCACTTCACCTCGGACCACGCCTCCAACTACCTGCCCCTCAAGGGGACGCTCAACCAGGACCGGGAGAAGCTGCTCTCGCTCATTGACGGGGCGCTCCGGGGCAGCGTCCAGATTCGGGCCGAGGAAAATCGGGGCCTGTAAAAAAGCGCTCCCGGCGGGACTGTCCGGGAGCGCGCCACATATACTTTCCTATCAGGGGCGGCGGAAAATGCCCCTTTACAGACCGTCCAAATCATGCTATGATGGGACCAATTTCCATGGAAGGGAGCGGAGCGCTGTTGAAGGAGCTGCTTTACCGCATCGTGGGCCTGATTGCCAGAATCCATAACTATCTGCTGCAGCTGAACGATGCCTATGAATATCATTTTTCGGACAAGGAGCTGCATTTTCTGGTGATCGGCCTGCTGGGGATGGCCATGGTATTTGTGATCTATCCGCTGTTCAAGTGGCTCGCCCGGCGGAACCACGAGATGGTCATCACCTGGATCTATGTGTTCACCCTGATTATCGTTATCACCTTTGCCATCGAAATCGGCCAGACTGTCACCGGCACCGGAAGTATGGAATTTGCCGATATTGTGTTCGGCGTTGTGGGCTTCATCGTGATGTTCGCGGTGTTCGCGGCGGTGCGGGGCGTGTACCGGTTCTTTCTGCGGCTGATTCGAGGACGGAAACGGCGATAAACGCATACCGCAAAAAGCGGTACGCCCGTCTGCTATGGCGCAGGCGGTCCGCTCCATCGTCAAGCTGCCCGAAAATGGATGATAAATTTTGTCGAAAGCGCCGGATTCTCCGCAAAATACGGGTCTTATCATAAAAGGGTTGACATCCCTGATTTCCCGCGCTATACTATTGCAAACAGAATATCTGATGAACCATGTTTTCAGGGCAGGGTGCGTGGCTCCGGCCACAACTCCCGACCGGCGGTGATTACAGCGATGTATAGTCCGCGCGCGCCGACAAGGTGCTGAACCGGTGGAATTCCGGTACCGACAGTAATTGGCAGACGCCATAAGTCTGGATGAAAGAAGATGTGTCTCACACCTCCCATTTGTGACACCTGATGCACGGCTGCATTCGGGTGTTCTTACATTTTAAGGAGGGTTTTTTATGACCAACACTACCGCAAAAGTCGCGGGCACCCACAGGCTCGTCGTCACCGCCATGCTCTGCGCCGTCAGCATAATCGCCACGCTGCTGGGGCAGCTGATCCCCCCGGTGGCTGGTTTCCTAAGCTACGACCCCAAGGATGCGGTGGTCGCCATCTCAGGCTTTATCTATGGCCCCCTGACCGCCGTCATCATCTCCGTCATCTCCAGCACGATTGAGATGCTGACCATGTCCTCTACCGGCCTCTACGGTCTGGTCATGAACGTGCTGTCCACCTGTGCCTTTACGGTACCCGCAGCATGGATCTACAAGAAAATGCACAATATGAAGGGCGCCGTTCTGGGCCTGCTGTGCGGCATGATCGCCATGACCGTTATGATGCTGCTCTGGAATTACATCGTTACTCCCTTCTATATGGGTGTGGACCGCAGCGCCGTGGTTGCCATGCTGCCGACAGTATTCCTGCCCTTCAACCTCATCAAGAGCGGCATCAACACCGGATTGACCATGGTGCTCTATAAGCCCCTGGTCACTGCCCTGCGGCGAGCTAATCTGGTACCCGCCGGCGCAGAGGGGCAGAAGGGCCGATTCCATATCGGCTTTGCCCTGCTCTCCGCTGTAATCCTGGTCACTTTTATTCTGCTGTTCCTGGTATTCACCGGCGTACTATGAGGCATCTAAACGAAATAACCGCGCACCGTTTCGGTGCGCGGTTTTCTGTCGCCATGCTTTATGTATCTTCCTCTGTCTCCAGCAGCTGCTGCCCTTCCGGGGCATCCAGCTCCTGGACGGATCTCAGCTTCCGGTTGATGGCCCTGGTCCGGGTCCCCATGAGGCTCTCCAGATCGTTGCTGGTCTGCTGGAGGTGGCTCTGCATCTTCACCATCACGTCCTCGAATTTGCCGAACTCCGTCTTGACCTCCCCCAGTACCTTCCAGACCTCGTTGCTGCGCTTCTGAATGGCCAGGGTGCGGAAGCCCATTTGCAGCGAATTGAGCAGCGCCGCCATGGTGCTGGGCCCGGCCACATTGATGCTGTACTCCCGCTGCAGCACCTCGATCAGCCCCTGGTTCACCACCTCGGCGTACAGCCCCTCAAAGGGCAGGAACAGGATGCCAAAGGCCGTGGTGTGGGGCGGCTCCACATACTTGTCCCGGATGTCCTTGGCGCTCTTTTTCAGCACCGCCGTCAGGTTCCTGCGGGCCTCCTCCAGCGCCGCCTTGTCCCCGGCGGCCTGGGCGTCCTGGAGGTGCATATAGGTGTCTCCGGGGAACTTGGAGTCGATGGGGAGATACACCGGCGCCTCGCCGCTGCCGGGCAGCTTTACCGCAAACTCCACCCGCTCCCGGCTGCCGGGAATGGTGGCCACATTTGTCTCGTACTGCTCCGGCGAAAGGATCTCCTCCAAAATCGCCCCCAGCTGTATCTCCCCCAGGATGCCTCTGGTCTTTACCCCGGAGAGCACCTGCTTGAGTCCGCCCACATCCGCCGCCAGGTGCTGCATCTCTCCCAGGCCCTTGTAGACCTGCTCAAGCTGCTGGGACACCGTCTGAAAGGACTCCGTGATCTTCTTTTGCAGGACGTCCTGGAGCTTTTCATCCACGGTGCCGCGTATCTCGTCGAGCTTTTTGGCGTTTTCCTGGCGCATGGTCAGCATGGACTGCTGCATATTCACCCGCAGGGCCTCCAGCTTCTGCTCGTTCCGGGTGTCCAGATGCTCCATCCGGGCGTCTATGGACTGGATCTGCTGCGTCACCGTCTGGTTCATGGCCTCCTGTCGGGCCATGACATGGCGGTCAATGGTCCCGATGCGCTCCGCCTGCAGCGCGCTTTGCTCCCGGAGATACTGAAGCTCCTGGAGCACGGTCTCCTGCTGCCGCCGGGACTGCTCCTCCCGCTCCCGCCGCCGGGACTGCTGGGTCAGCAGCAGCGCCAGTCCCACGGCGCATATGAGCACCAAAACGATTTCAAGAATCAGCAGTGCCATCATTTCCATGCCATCTCCCTCTCATACTGTGATCTGCCGCGCCATGGTACAGCGGCCCGTCTCCGTGTCCACCGTGAACACCGCGCCGGAGAGCAGACAGGGTCCCTCCGCCGCCTTGTAGGGCCGGTAGACGCTGCCCCGGAACTTCTCGATGGACAGCTCCGGCTGGATGCCGAGGACCGAAAGCTTCGGCCCGGTCATGCCCAGGTCGGTGATATAGCCGGTCCCCTTGGGCAGCACCTGGGCGTCGGCGGTCGGCACATGGGTGTGGGTCCCCCACAGGGCCGTAATTTTTCCGTCCAGCATATACCCCATGGCCAGCTTCTCCGAGGTGGCCTCCGCGTGAAAGTCCACCAGAATCAGCTTGGCCTCCTCCAGCTCCGGCAGGATTTTATCCGCCATCAGGAAGGGGTTGTCCGGCCCGTAGTCCATATTGCAGCGGCCGATGAGATTCACCACGGCCACCGGTCCCACACGGCTGTCAAATATCCCATAGCCGCGCCCCGGCGTCTGGGGCGCGTAGTTGGCGGGCCGCAGGATATAGGGCGTTTCGTCCAGATAGCTGTAAATGGCCCGCTGCCGGAAGGCGTGATTCCCCAGCGTAACCACATCGGCTCCCGCTGTGAACATCTCCTCGGCCTGCTGGGGCGTCAGGCCCACGTTGGAGGCGTTTTCCCCGTTGACCACCGTAAAGACGGCCTCCTGCTCCCGCCGCAGGGCGGGCAGCCTTTTTTTGAGGTATTTCAGGCCCTGGGTCCCCACAACGTCGCCCACGGCCAGGATATTGACAAGCATGATTCGTTCCTCCTTGCTCTATGGCCCTATTATACCGAAACCATGCCGAAATTACAAGGCCGGAAACACGGCGGAAAAATCCCGCGCCGTGAGGCGCGGGATAAAATGAGACTTATTTCGCATATTCAACGGCCTTGGTCTCCCGAATGAGATTGACCTTGATCTGGCCGGGATATTCAAGTTCATTTTCAATCTTTTTGGCGATGTCGCGGGCCAGGATCACCATGTTGTCCTCGGATACCTCCTCAGGCTTTACCATGATCCGGACCTCTCGCCCGGCCTGGATGGCGTAGGCCTTCTCCACGCCGTGGAAGGAGGAGGTCAGCTCCTCCAGCTTTTCAAGACGCTTGACATAGTTTTCGACATTCTCTCTCCGCGCACCGGGACGGGCTGCGGAAATGGCGTCTGCGGCCTGCACCAGACAGGCGATGATGGTATGAGGCTCCACATCTCCATGGTGGGCCTCGATGGCGTGGATCACAGCGGGGCTTTCCTTGTACTTCTTGGCAAGCTCCACACCCAGCGCCACATGGCTGCCCTCCATCTCGTGGTCCACGGATTTTCCCAGATCGTGGAGCAGTCCGGCGCGCTTTGCCAGGGCCACGTCCTCTCCCAGCTCTGCGGCCATGAGACCGCTCAGATGGGCCACCTCGATGGAGTGATTCAGCACGTTCTGGCCGTAGCTGGTGCGGTATTTCTGCCGTCCCAGGAGCTTGATAAGCTCAGGATGCAGGCCATGTACGCCGGTCTCAAAGGTGGCGCGCTCGCCCTCCTGCTTGATGGTCTGCTCCACCT
>CAZBOR010000053.1:2362-11825 GCA_964493585.1 uncultured Oscillospiraceae bacterium | reverse complement strand
GGATTTGGTTTGATTACTGGCCGGATTCGGCCTTTTCGGGCGCCTGTCCCGTAACCTTTTTCGCGGCATTGGCCGCAGCGCGGGTCTGGAGGGTGTCCATGGTGACAGCCGCCAGCAGCACGATGCCCAGGGCCACATACTGCCAATACTGGTTGAGATTCAGGAAGCTCATGCCGGAATTCAGCACGCCGATAATGAGCACGCCGATGACCATGTTGCTCATCTTACCGCCGCCGCCGCCCATCTTGACGCCGCCCAGCATGGCGCCCGCCATGACCGTAAACTCCGTACCGACGCCCATGGAGTTCGTCACGGAGCTGACGCGGCCAATATTGACCACCTGGGCCACGCCGAAGAACACGCCCGCCAGCGCGAACACCAGGATACGCATCTTTGCCACGGAGACACCGGAGAGCTCCGCCGCCTCCGGGTTGGAACCGAGGGCGTAGACATTTCGTCCAAAGTAGGTCTTGTTCAGGATAAAGGACCCGATGGCAACCATGACGATCATCACCAGAACGCCGGTTTTCAGATTGCCGGAGCCGATGGGGATGTTGTAGCCGCCCAGGATCTTAAAGCCGTTGGACATACTGTTAAAGGTCTTGCTGATGCCGCCCGTCAGCAGATAGGACGCGCCGTTCAATACATACTGGGTCGCCAGCGTGATAATGAACGGAAACACCTTCAGCCAGGAATACATGATGCCGTTGAAGGTCGAGAGCAGGACTGCCAGAGCAATTCCGCCCACCAGCGCGGGAATGAACCCGAAATTCGAGTCCAGCAGACCCATGACCACGCCGACCGTGGCAACCAGATAGCCGGCGGAAAGGTCCATGCCGCCGCCCAGCATGATAAAGGAAATGCCTACGCCGATAATGACCAGATATGCGTTCTGGCCCAGGACGTTGAGCAGATTCGCCAGACTCAGGAAGGGCCGGTTTGTGACAATGGGGCAGAGAATGCCCAGCACAATCAGCAGCACGATCAGGACCAGCAGCATCACATAGTCTTTTAATATACTGGAAATACTTTTTTTCATCAGCTTCAAGCCCCCATCTCTACGTTATTATGGCCGCCGGACGCCAGGTCCAGGATGCGCTCCTGGTTGAACTCCGCCTTCGTCAGCTCGCCGGCCAGACACTTTTCCCCGAAAATCACAATACGGTCCGACATCCCCAGCAGCTCCTCCATGTCGGAGGTTATCATGACGATACATTTTCCCTGCTCTACCAGGCCGTTCATCAATTCATAGATCTCGTACTTGGCGCCCACGTCGATGCCGCGGGTCGGCTCGTCAAAGATGACGATATCCGCCTCCGTCGCCAGCGCCTTGCCGACCACCACCTTCTGCTGGTTGCCGCCGGACAATGTCCCCACCTTGGTGTCGTGCAGACTGGGCGCCTTGATGTGCATGGAGCTGCCGTAGTAATCGGCGATTTCCGCCTCCTTCCTGGTGTTCACCACGCCGCCGCGGGATATTTTCTTCAGCACATTGTACACCAGGTTCCAGGAGACCGTCTCTCCCAGGAAACAGCCCTCGCGCTTGCGGTCCTCCGGGATCAGGCAGATGCCGTATTTGTGCATGGCGTCCTTGGGCGACCGGATGTCGGCGATCTTCCCGTTGACGTAGACCTCGCCCCACTGCTTTTTCTCCAGACCGATGAGCACCTTCATAATTTCGCTGCGGCCGGCGCCCACCAGCCCGGAAATACCCAGAATCTCGCCCCGATGGGCCCGGAAGGAGATATTCTTTACACCGTTTCCGGTGAGATTTTTCAGCTCCAATGCCACCTCGCCGATTTTCGCGTTTCTGGGCGGGAAGGTGGCGGTCATTTCCCGGCCCACCATGTATCGAATCAGCTCCGCCCGGTTGGTTTCCGCTGTGATAAGGGTGGTGATATATTCGCCATCCCGCAGGATGGACACCCGGTCCGTCAGCTCAAACACCTCGTCCAGACGGTGGGAGATGAAAATGATGGCCACGCCCTCATCCCGGAGCTTCCGCACAATGCGGAACAGGATCTCCACCTCCGCCATCGACAGCGGCGCGGTGGGCTCGTCCAGGATCAGGACTCTTGCCTCCTTGGAAACCGCCTTGGCGATCTCCACGATCTGCATATGGCCGGGCGTCAGGTCCCGGACCAGCACGCCGGGGTCCAGGTCCACCCCGAAGTCGTCAAAAATCCCCTGGGCGATCTGGCGCATTTTTTTCTGATTGACCAGCTTGCCCTGCCGCTCGCCATAGCAGATGTTCTCCGCCGCAGAGAGCACGTCGATCAGATTGAACTCCTGATAGATGCACTCGATGCCGTACTTCCGGGCCAGGGCCGGGGTCATGGCGGAATAGGTATCGCCGTCCACCGTGATGGTGCCGCTGTCCGGCGCGTGGGCGCCTGTGATGGTCTTGATGAAGGTGGATTTTCCCGCGCCGTTCTCCCCGATCAGGGCGTGGACCTCGCCGGGATAGAAGTCGATGGAAACCTTATTCAGCGCAATAACGCCGGGATATATCTTCGTGATGTCCTTTAGGGATAAAATCGGTTTCTTTTCTTCCAACGGAATACCCCCTATATCTGATGGGATTTGGGCAAAGGGCGGCGCGAAGCACGCTCGCGCCGCCCCTTGTCAAAGCGTCTTAAAATCACTGCTTATACTGGGAGGCCGGATTCTCGTCGCCCATGGACCAGGTCTGGCTGAACCCATAGATATTGACAGCGTTGATGGTGTCATAATAGGTGGTGCCGTATTCCCAGCTATAGTCGCCCACGCCGCAGATGCCCAGCAGCTCCTCGGCCAGGTGTGCGCCGGTGGCCTGGAGAGCGGCGGCATCGCCATAGGTCTCCACGTCGCCCGCATCGCCATAGGTGGAGTAGCCCTTGATGGCGCTTGCGGAGGGATCCTCCAGCGCGGCGTTGTACAGCTCAGCAAAGCCGTCCTCCTCGCCGTAGCAGGGGATGATGCAGTAGTCCGCCACATCCAGCCCGTTGACTTCGCAGTATTCCATGACGGCGGCGTTAAAGCCCATGGCCTCCTTCGGCTCGTAAGTAACGAAGATATGGCAGTCGGGGTTGGCCTCCAGCACGGACTGTGCATGGCTATAGGCGGAGGTATAGGGGTCCTCATCGCCATAGGCGGAGGTCTCGGATACCAGCGTCAGGGTGTCGTCGGCCTCGATGGTGCCGACAATGGCATTGGAGCGGTAGACGCCGTCGGCGATGCCGTAGTAGGTGTCAACCGCCACCTCATACTGACCGTCGGCATTGATGGGGATATTGCCGCCCTCGTCCATACGCTTTGCCACCCAGTCAGAGGCGGCCTGCACAGCGTACATACCGGTCAGCTCATAGGCGGTGTAGACGCAGCCGCCGATGGTGTAGTTGGTGGGCTCCGCGCCCAGATAGACCACGGCGATACCGGCGTCAATGGCCTGGCCCACGGCCTCCTCCAGCAGGTCCACATCCATGGCGGCAACCATCAGCGCGCCCACGTTTCCGGCGGCGACGGCGTCCTCAATGATCGTGACCTGGTTGGCCGGTATGCCCTCGGCGTCCTTCTTCACATAGGTGAAGCCCTCAGCCTCCATCAGTTCCCCCATAAAGTCGTTGATGGAGACGAGGCCGGCAGCGGCAGTGGTGGGCAGCACGGACCAGACTTCCTTCTGGCCGTTCCAGGTGAAGCTGGCGGTCTCCTCAGAGGCCGCGCCGGACCCGGAGGCCTCAGCCGCAGACTCAGAGCTGCCGCAGCCCGCAAATACTGCCACCATCATGGCGATGGCCAACAGCATCGCAAGATACTTTTTCATGATGAATCATTCCTTCCAATTACTTGTTATGACGGGATCGTCATACATTACGGAAATATTTTTTCCGCTGTGTTATTTTAGCGCAGTTTCGCCTGTTAGTCAAGATATTAGCCCATAGATTTCACAAGATTTTCAAAATATTCCCCCCCAAAGAAATCCTCCATTTTGTGAACTAATTGTACTTTTTGTCCTTTTTTACTTGGACAGCGCCAGCGTGAAGGTAAATGTGGTCACGCCGCTGCGGCTGGTCACGGTGATGTCCTCCCCATGGCTGCCCAGGATCGTCTTGACGATATACAGGCCCAGGCCCACACCGTCCTTGTCCCGGGAGCGGCTCTTGTCCGATTTGTGGAACCGATCAAAGACCAGCGCCAGCTCCTCCGGCGGGATCTCCGGCCCGGTGTCCGCCACGCTGATGAGGGCCTTTCCTCCGGAGGTCGCCACCGTCAACAGGAAGGGCGAACCATGCTCGGCAAACTTCACGCCGTTGTCGATCAGGTTGTAGATCACCTGGGTGATGGCGTCCTCGTTGGCCATGACGTAGACGGCCTTCTCCGGCATATTCACCTGCACGTCCAGTTCCTTGGCCTCGATCTTCTGCTCAAAGGTCAGCAGGGTCCGGCCCAGGGTCTCCGTCACGTCAAAGCGCGATTTTTGCAGCTCCTCCCCCGTGGATTGCAGCCGGGAGATGTCCAGCATACTCCGCACCAGGCGGCTCAGCCGCTTGACCTCGTCGGACACGGTCCGCATATAGTATTCATGCTTCTCCGGAGGGATGGTACCGTCCAGCATTCCGTCCATAAAGCCGGCGATGGTGGTCATGGGCGTTTTCAGCTCGTGGCTCACGTTGGACACAAATTCCTGCCGCAGCGCCTCCGACCGCTCCAGACTGGCGGCCATATTGTTGAAGGCCACGGCCAGCTCCGCCACCTCATCCCCGGCGCCGTCGGGGGCAATACGGGCGCTGAAATCCCCGTGGGCGAACTGCTTGACCGCCTTGCTGATGGCGCTGAGCGTTTCCGTCTGCCGCCGGGTAAGCAGCAGCGCCGCGATTACGGCCACCGCCAGCACCACCGCCGCCGTCAGCAGGAACAGGCCCACAATGCGATTCATCATATCGCTCATGTCCTTGGTGACGGTGGACACCACCACATAGCCCAGCAGCTCCCCCGCGTCTGCGGACCGCACAGGCAGGGCGTAGAGATACCGCTCGTCCTCATAGATGCCCTCCAGGGTCCCCGTGGTGTAGACGTTGCCGGTCTCCTCCAGCTCCTCCAGAAGCTCCTGGTCCAGCAGCTTTCCCACGTGCTCGCAGTAAAACTCCGAGCAGGAGCACATCACCACCGTGCCTGTGGCGTCTGTGATCACCACGTCTGTGTCGGACACGTTGGCGCCATAGCTGACGGAGAGCTGCAAATTCCAGTCCATGGTGGCGCTCAGAGAGGACTGCGAGCTGACAAAGTCGGCCACTGCCGAGGCGTTGGTGGACAGCGCGGCCTTCTCCTCCCGGAGCATATAGTTGTAAAACAGACTGGTGAAGCTGCATCCCAGCAGCACGAAGCTCAGCAGCACCATGCCCGCCGTCAGGGAAAACTGCCGGAAAAAGGAGCTTCTCATGAAGCGGACACCTCAAATTTATAGCCCACGCCCCAGACGGTTTTCAGCTCCCACTGGGTGCTGACGCCCTCCAGCTTCTCCCGCAGGCGTTTGATATGTACGTCCACCGTGCGGCTGTCTCCGAAGTAATCGAAGCCCCAGACCTCGTCCAGAAGCTGGTTGCGGGTATAGACCCGGTTGGGACTGGAGGCCAGATGGAACAGCAGCTCCATCTCCTTGGGCGGCGTGTCCACCTTTTTCCCGTCCACGATCAGCTCGAAGGCGTCCATGTCGATGACCAGCTTGTCAAAGGTCAGCCTCCGGCCCGCCGGAGCCACTCCCGACGTGCGGCGGAGCACCGCCTCGATCCGCGCCAGGACCTCCTTGGCCTCAAAGGGCTTGGTCACATAGTCGTCCGCCCCCATTTTCAGTCCGTTGACCTTGTCGCTGGTCTCGCCCTTGGCGGTCAGCATGATAACCGGGGTCTTGGATTCCTGCCGGATACTACGCAGGACCTCCCAGCCGTCCATCACCGGCAGCATCACGTCCAGCAGCACCAGATCCGGGCTTAGCTCCCGGAACAGCTCCACGCCCTTTCCACCGTCCGGCGCGATGGCCGTTTTGTAGCCCTCCTTGTCCAGATACAGGCGCAGCAGATCGGCAATATTGGGGTCGTCCTCTACAATTAAAACGGTCTGTGCCATGATCGTTCCTCCTATCATACCATTTGATTCTATTATACTTTATTTTATCGGATAAGCATGAAATTTTTGTGAATAGTCGCGGGAAACTCCGGGCATCATAGGATAGTACAGGAAAGGAGTGTATCTGCTATGATGTTCCTCATATTCTTATTGGGAAGTATGTTCGGCGGCGTCCTGGGCGTCCTCCTGATGGCGCTCCTCCAGGCCGGCGCCCAGGTGGAGTAGCCGCCCGTTGAGCGCCGCTTCCACAAGCCGCTCCCCCCGGTAGGTGAGCTTCAGGGAGAAAAACGGCACGCGCCGGTCCAGCAGCTCCAGGAATATCCTGTCCCCCTGCCACATGGGCAGCTCCATCAGCTCCCCCTTGGCGATCCACTCCAGATCGCCCTCGTCGCAGGTCCGTATCTCCCCGGTGAAGCTGTCCGCCCAGAACAGGTGCATATACTCGGTGCCGTACCGGTCCGAGACAAAGGTGACGATTCCCCGGTATTCCCAATTTGTCAGGGTCAGACCCGTTTCCTCTTTCGTCTCCCGGAGGACGCAGTCCTCCGGGCTTTCCCTGTCCTCAAACTTCCCGCCGATGCCGATCCACTTGTCGCGGTTCAAATCGTTTTCCTTTTTCACCCGGTGGAGCATCAGGTATTTCCCGTCCCGCTCGATGTAGCACAGCGTGGTGTTGATCCCCTGCATGGCCATCCCCTCCTTTGCTATTAGCATATCACACCCTCCGGCGCAAAGCAAGGGCATTGAAATTTCCGCAAAAATATGTTTTAATGGAGGTATCTCAATGTGTAACGGGAGGCGCTTTTCATGGAACAGCTCAAGGATATGCTCAAGAGTGCAAAGCTCACCAAGACCAGCAGGCGGATCGGCGCGTTCCTCCTGGACCATGAAACGGACGCCTGCTTCATGACCTCCACGGAGCTGGCCCAGGAGCTGGAGGTCAGCGAGGCCAGCGTGATCCGTTTCGCCCGCGCCCTGGGCTTCACGGGCTACATGGACCTGCAAAAGCATCTGCGGCGGTCCCACACGGAGCGCCTGGGCCGCATCTCCAGCGCCGTGGCGGTCCCCTACGAGCGGCTCCTGGCCAGTATGCAGAGCGGCGGCGGCGACTACATCCAGGAATTTCTGATGAATACTCAGACCAACATTGTCTCCGTGGTGCGAAACAATCCCAAGGAGACCTTCGATGCGGCGGTGGACCTGCTGCTGTCCGCACGGCGGCGGTATATCGTGGCCTCACGGGCCAACACCGGCGTGGCCTCCTACTGCAACCTGCTGCTGCGGCACCAGCTCACCGATGTGATCCCCACCTGGGAAAGCTCCGTCAATGTCATCGACCATATGTGCGACATCGGCAGTCAGGACTGCGTGCTTCTGTTCAGCTTTCCCCGATACTCCGAGATGGACCGCCAGGCCATGCAGATGGCCGAGGACGCGGGCGCGAAGATCCTGGTGGTCACAGACCGGCCCAGCGCGCCTCTGGCCCAATACGCCACCGTGCTGCTGACGGTGGACGTGGACACCAACACCTTTTTCAACTCCTATGTGGGGGTCCAGCTTGTGATGGAGATCCTCTGCGCCGGACTGAGCCGCCGGGTGGGACAGGCCAGCGCGGAAAAGCTCAAGCTCATCGACCGGTATATCGGCGAGCTGGGCGTATACTAACACCGCAAGGCTCCGGATTTTTATCCGGGGCCTTCCGTTAAACTGCAATCCGGGGATTTTTCGGGATTCGTTGCATCCCGGCGGAATTTATGCTAAGATAGAGCAAACAATCCCTTTGGAGGCGCACTATGGAAACAGAAAAGCTATTTTATCAGGACACCTATCAGACCTCCTTCCCCGCCACGGTGACGGAGTGCCGCGCAAGGACGGGCGGCTATGCGGTGATACTGGACCGGACCTGCTTTTACCCTGAGGGCGGGGGACAGCCGGGGGACCGGGGGACGCTGAACGATGTGACTGTGACGGATACCCATGAGCGGGACGGTCAGGTGCTCCACTACACCGACGCGCCCCTTTCGCCGGGAACCGCCGTCACGGGGACCATCGACTGGGCGCGGCGCTTTGACCTGATGCAGCAGCACTCCGGGGAGCACATGGTCTCCGGCGTGGTACACCGGCTCTTCGGCTATGACAATGTGGGCTTCCACATGGGCGCGGACGTCATCACCATCGACTTCTCCGGCGTCCTGACGGAGCAGCAGCTCCAGACCGTGGAGCAGGAGGTGAACCGGCGCATCTGGCTGGACAGCCCGGTGAAATGCTGGTATCCCGACCCGGAGGAGCTGAAAAGCCTGCCCTATCGCAGCAAAAAGGAGCTGACCGGCCAGGTGCGGATCGTGGAGTTTCCCGGCGCGGACCTCTGCGCCTGCTGCGGCACCCATGTGCGCCGCACTGGGGAAATCGGTCTGGTAAAGCTGCTTGGGGCGGAAAAATTCCACAGCGGCGTCCGGGTGGAGATGCTCTCCGGCCAGCGTGCCTACCACTATCTGTCGGACATCATGGCCCAGAATAAGCTGATCTCCCAGCAGCTCTCCGCCAAGCCGCTGGAGACGGCCAAGGCGGTCAAAAATCTGACGGCGGAGCTGGAGGCCAAGCGGCAGCAGCTCTATGCCCTGGAAAACGCCCAGTTCGCCGCCAAAGCGGAGGCCCTGCGGGGCCATGGGGACGTGCTGGTGAAATTTGAGGACCTCAGCGCCGACGGGGTCCGCCGGGCGGCCATCGCCATTCAGGAGACCTGCGGCGGCAGGGCGGCGGTGTTCTCCGGGGACGATACCCAGGGCTACAAGTACGCCGTGGGACTTCCCGGCGGAGATCTGCGTATCTGGGTCCGGGAGCTGAACGCCGCCCTGGGAGGGCGCGGCGGCGGCAAGCCCGGCTTTGTCCAGGGCTCTGTCAGCGCCAAATGGGACGAGATTGTTGTATTTATGTCCCGCTAGGCGGTTGTGCTTGCGAAGGACCGGCTTAGCGGCTATAATAGACAAAACAGGCAGCGTTCTCTGCCTTATATTTTGGAAAGAAGGGATACGATGATATACAAGGTCTACGAACACACGCCCGGTGCGGAGCGGGAAACCACCATTGATTTCTCCGCCCAGACCGCCAGCGTGGATATTGCCCCCGGTCAGTGGGCCACCGTGCCGTTTCTGGAGCCGGCCCAGGTGACGGACGGCAGCTTTGCCTTCCGCATCGAGCAGGGCGGCCTGATCCGCTGCTACGAGGGAACCGTTGACGAGAGCGGCAACGTGGAGGGCAAGATGGTATTCGTGGGCGGCATGGAGGGCGTTGTGGTGGAATTTTCCACCGAGTCCCGGCCCGTAGAGGCCCCGCCCATGCCCGCAGGCGGCCCGCCTCCCGG
>CAZBOR010000053.1:0-2262 GCA_964493585.1 uncultured Oscillospiraceae bacterium | reverse complement strand
GAGAAAAAGACATGGGAAAGGAAAAACGCTTTGAGCGAACCTACCGTCAGGGAATCGTCGGCGAAGCTGAGATTTGGGTGGACACCCAGACGGGTGTGAACTATCTGTTCCTCAAGAATGGCTATGCCGGTGGCGTGACCGTCCTGCTGGACCGGGACGGAAAGCCCGTGGTCAGCCCGATCGCCCGATAGCAGGCCATCTCGCGGAAAAGCCCGGAAGGTACTGCCGCGCCGTCCAAATGGACGGCGCGGCAAAGTCTATTCGTCCGCCTTCGGCACATCGTTTTTCGGAGTTTCCGCTTCCTCATGAAGGCACTCATTGGGAAAGACCCGATAGGTCTGCGGGATGCCCTGATAGATATGCAGGGCCGGGGACCCGCGCCGCTCTGCGGACCACTGGGGCGGAAGGGGCCGCTGCTCCTGGGATTTCATAGGATCACCTCACGCTATTCTGTCCCAAAAGGCCGGAGACTATGCAGAATTCCGTTGCCTCCGGCGGCGTTTCGTAGTATACTACAGACGGTGATTCTATGAAAAACATCCCAGTCTATATCACGGAGTACGGCACCGCCACATTGATCCTCCGGGAGATCCCCCACCGGGAGATCGCCTATATCCTGTTACAGTCGGCCCTGCCCGGACATCTGGAGGACCACGCGGCCCAGTGCGCCGCCTTCTGCCGGTCCTGCGGCGCGAAAACCTGCCTTGTCTCTCCGGGCCGCGACGTCGGACCGCCGGCCCTACCCCACGCCCATGACATCTATCGGCTCCATACATACAAGGACTATCTCCCGGTCCCGGACGCCCCGGTGCTCCTGGCGCCGGTGGACGCCTCCAACGACGCCATCTTTCAGCGTATCTACAACCAGTGCTTCCGGTCCGTATCCAATGCCGCCACCTGTGACCGCGACCATCTTGCGCTGCTGCGTCAGCCGGACCGTCAGGGGTTTCTGGCGCTGACAGACGCCTCGGCGCCCTATGGCATCGGGGAGCTGTGGGGCAGCGAGCTGGCGGCGGTGGGCCTCCTGCCGGAATACCGGGGCGGCGGCCAGGCCCTGACCCTGAGCCTGCTGGCCCGCTGTCCCGGCCCGGAGGTGACGCTGACAGTGGCCTCGGACAACGACGCCGCCATCCGTCTCTACGACCGTCTGGGCTTCACGGTGACGGAGACCGTATCCAGATGGTATTACGCATAACCGTCCGACAGTGGGAGGCACGCCATGAAACACGTTGTCAAGCACATCCTGATTCTGCTAGGAGTCCTTTCCGCGGCAGCCGCCGTGCTGCTGGGGAGCGTTCTGTATGTGGCCTTTTACCGGGTGGCGGTCGTGGATACCGCCCTGTCACCGGACGGGAATTACACGCTGGTCCTTCAATCCGTAGGGGAACCCCGCTTCCCATTTGGACCCGCACCCGGACGGCTGGTTCTGAAAGACGGCGGGGCCACCGTCGCCAAGGCGCGCTTTGAGATTGCCAATGACGGCGGGGCGTTTCAGGCCGATAGCTGGAGCGTAAGCTGGTATGACGACCGCGTAAACGTGATCCTGTCCGGCGACGAGCAGGACGATGAGCTTGTGACGCTGTATTTTGATGGCCGAACGGAGTCCCGCAGTCCTTGGACGCGCGATGGCCCGGAGCCGGGATCCTCCGCCGCAGAGGAAGCAGCCGGGGAATGATCCTCCAATACTGATGCAAAACGGGCGTCTGCCGCATATCGCAGCAGACGCCCGCGTTTCTTATCCCAGATAGGTTACCGCTTCCTGTCCCGCCAGATAGCCGCTGCAGAACGCCACGGTCAGGGCGGAGAGCACGCTCTCGATGTACTGAACGCCCACGTCGCCGGGCAGCATGATGCCCCGGATGTTGTCGCCTGCGGCATAGAGGCCGGGAATCGGCTCCCCGTTTTTCAGTACCCGGACCTGGCTGTCGGTGGCCATACCGCCCACGGCGTTTTCGTGAAACAGCTTCAGATACAGGGCGTAGAAGGGACCGTTGGAAATGGGCGTGGGGTCCGGCATATCCATGGGGCCGAACATACCGCCCTCCT
Source organism: uncultured Oscillospiraceae bacterium (assembly GCA_964493585.1). Lineage (GTDB taxonomy): Bacteria > Bacillota > Clostridia > Oscillospirales > Oscillospiraceae > HGM13006. The sequence goes on along the minus strand of CAZBOR010000053.1, from coordinate 216 downwards.
CGTCGCCATCGGGCTTCGGCGGCGGACCGCCGTCCTCCTCCCCGCCACCCGGCGGTCCGAAGGGCATGGGGTCGTTCAGATGGGCGTTGTGCTCGGCCACGGAGGCCAGCAGCGTCCCGCGCTCCACCCCAAGCTGGTCCGCCAGCTCCTCCAGGGTATCCGCCTTCTTGATGGAGCCCCACTCCACCTCCTGGTCGATCTCCGCCTGGAAGTTGT
>CAZBOR010000052.1:0-11878 GCA_964493585.1 uncultured Oscillospiraceae bacterium | reverse complement strand
GGCTTCCAGGGCATCAACAAATACGGCGACCAGACCACCCTGGGCCGGGGCGGCTCCGACACCACGGCGGTGGCGCTGGCGGCGGCGCTGAAGGCGGACCTGTGCCAGATATTCACCGATGTGGACGGCGTGTACACGGCGGACCCCAGAAAGGTCCCCGGCGCACGGAAGATCCAGGAGATCACCTTTGACGAGATGCTGGAGCTGGCGTCCCTGGGGGCGCAGGTGCTGCACAACCGGTCTGTGGAGATGGCAAAACGCTATAATATCAATTTGGAGGTGCTCTCCAGCTTTACCGGGGAGCCGGGTACCATTGTCAAGGAGGCAGTGAAACAAGTGGAAAAGACGTTTATCAGCGGGGTCGCTTCGGATAAAAATATCGCCCGTCTGGCCCTGGTTGGCCTCCGGGACCAGCCCGGCGTGGCCTATCGGGTGTTCAATCTGCTGGCAAAGGAAAAGATCAACGTGGACATCATTCTCCAGTCCATCGGCCGCAGCGATTCCAAGGACATCAGCTTCACCGTGGATAAGAGCTGCGCGGACCGGGCCTACCGGCTGCTGACGGACAACAAGGATATGCTGGGCTACGACCATGTGGACATAAACCAGGACGTGGCGAAGGTGTCCGTGGTGGGTGGCGGCATGGTGGATAACCCCGGCGTGGCGGCCACCATGTTTGAGGCGCTCTACGAGGCCCACATCAACATCCGCATGATCTCCACCAGCGAGATCAAGGTCTCCGTGCTCATCAGCAAGGACGACACCGACCGGGCCGTGGCGGTCATCCACGACAAGTTCTTCTCCTAGGCGGAGGCTTCCGGGCCCTTCTCCCGCCGCGCCGTGGAAGCTCCGGCGGGGGAAAGCGGCTGCAAGATGGCGCGGCCTTTGCTGCAATCGCCGCAATACGACTGTAAGCAGGAGGATCATTATGATTACGATTTATTCCGAGGGTGGCTACTACGCCGGAGGGCGCTGCCTTTCCCCGGAGGAGGGGACCCGGCGCGGCTTCACCTCGGAGGCGGGCCGGGAAAAAACCATGGCCTATGGGGTGATGAAGGCCCACAATCTCAGCGGCGACATGACCCATCTGAAGATGAAATTTGACGCCATGGCGTCCCATGACATCACCTATGTGGGCATCATCCAGACGGCCAGGGCCAGCGGGCTTGAGGCGTTTCCGCTGCCCTATGTGCTCACCAACTGCCACAACAGCCTGTGCGCCGTGGGCGGGACCATCAACGAGGACGACCATGTATTCGGTCTGTCCGCCGCAAAGAAATACGGCGGCGAGTTCGTCCCGGCCCACCAGGCGGTGATCCACTCCTATATGCGGGAGCGGTACGCGGGCTGCGGCAGGATGATTATCGGCTCCGACTCCCACACGCGCTACGGCGCTTACGGCACCATGGCCATCGGAGAGGGCGGCCCGGAGCTGGTCAAGCAGCTCCTTGGGCGCACCTATGACATAGATATGCCGCCGGTGGTGGGAATCTATCTGACGGGCAGACCGCGCGCGGGCGTGGGTCCCCAGGACGTGGCGCTGGCAATCATTGAAAAGACCTTCCGGGCCGGGACGGTGAAAAACGCGGTGATGGAGTTCTTCGGTCCCGGCATCGGGAAGCTGGCCATGGACTACCGCAGCGGCATCGACGTGATGACCACGGAAACAAGCTGTCTCAGCTCCATCTGGGAGACAGACGAAACGGTGCGAAAGACGCTGGAGCTACACGGCCGGGGCGGGGAATACCGTCCCATGCATCCCGGCGAGGGCGCGTACTATGACCGGGTGCTCCATGTGGAGCTGGACAAGGTGGAGTGCATGATCGCGCTGCCCTTCCATCCCTCCTGCGCCGTCAGCATCCACACCTTCAATGAGAATCTGGAGGACCTGCTCCATCAGGTGGAGCAGCGGACGCAGCAGCAGCTTGCGCTGAAAGCGCCTCCGGAGAGTCTGCGGAAGAAAATCAGAAACGGCAGATTTTACGCGGACCAGGGCGTGATCGCGGGCTGCTCCGGCGGCACCTACCAGAATCTGACCCGGACGGCGGAGATATTGGACGGCGCGCCCCTGGGGTCCGACGCCTTCTGGCTGTCGGCCTATCCCGCGTCCATGCCGGTGATGATGGAGCTGGGCCGCACGGGAAGTCTGGCAAAGCTCATGGCCAGCGGCGTGTCCATCCGTTCCGCCTTCTGCGGTCCCTGCTTCGGGGCGGGAGATGTGCCGGCCAACGGCGCGTTCTCCATCCGCCACTCCACCCGGAACTTCCCCAACCGGGAGGGCAGCAAGCCCGGCGAGGGACAGGTGAGCTATGTGGCCCTGATGGACGCCCGGAGCATCGCGGCCTCGGCGCTCCACGGCGGCGCGATCACCGCGGCCACGGACCTGCCGGAGATACCGGAGGACCCCGGCTATATGGAGTACCGCTACGACGACTCCGCCTACAAATCCCGCGTGTACTTCGGCGTGGGCAGACCCCGGCCGGAGGAGCCGCTGGTGTTCGGCCCCAACATCACCGACTGGCCGCAGCAGATTCCCATGCCGGAGAACCTGCTGCTGGAGGTGGCCTCCGCCATCTATGACGAGCTGACCACCACGGACGAGCTGATCCCCTCCGGGGAGACCTCCTCCTACCGCTCCAACCCCCTGCGGCTGAGTGAATTTGCCCTGAGCCGCAAGGACCCCCGGTATGTACCCAGGGCCAAGGCCATCCGGGACCTGGAGCGCCGCCGCCGGGAGGACCCCGCCTCCGTGCAGGATAGGTTTGCGGAATACGACATGGCGCAGACGGGCCTTGGCAGCGTCATCATGGCCATCCGGCCCGGAGACGGCAGCGCACGGGAGCAGGCGGCCTCCTGCCAGCGGGTCCTGGGCGGCTGCGCCAACGTGTGCCTGGAATATGCCACCAAGCGCTACCGCTCCAATGTAATCAACTGGGGCATGATCCCCTTCACGGTGGAGGGCATCCGGGAGCTGAATATCCAGCCCGGAGACCGCATTTACATTCCCGGCATCCGTCAGGCGCTGCTGGGCGACGCGGACCATGTGATGGGAAGGCTGATCCAGCCCGGCCTCCAGCGGGAGCTGCGCCTGGACATGAACGGCCTCCGGCGGGAGGAGCGGGACATTATCCTCTCCGGCTGCCTCATCAACTACTACGCGGGGAAATAAGCCAAGGGCGTTCCGGGCGCATCCGGAACGCCCTTGCGCTGCCTTTTCCATAAAAGTTGTGCCGGAGACGCCGGAACTGTGGAAATTTCCTTGAAAAAGCCGTAAAGTTCTGGTATTATTATGTGATTGATACTGTTCTCTGATCCGTTCGTCTTTCATAACGCCGAAAAGGCGTCTTATGGAGACCGGCATAACAGAAATTTATGAGGTGAAGCTGTGTACCTAAAATCAATCGAGATCCAGGGCTTCAAATCCTTTCCCGACCGGACGGTGCTCTCCTTTGGCAGTGACATCACGGCCATTGTGGGTCCCAATGGCAGCGGCAAGTCCAACATCTCCGACGCCATCCGATGGGTCATGGGGGAAATGAGCACCAAGGCCCTCCGGGGCAGCAAAATGGAGGACGTGATCTTCGGCGGCACGCTGAAGCGGCCCCAGGTGGGCTTTGCGGAGGTGTCCCTGGTGCTGGACAACACCGGGCATATCTTTGATATGGAGGGCGCCGAGATCATGGTGACGCGCCGCTACTACAGGTCCGGGGAAAGCGAATACTATATCAACCGCCAGTCCGCCCGGCTCAAGGACATCAACGAGCTGTTCATGGACACGGGCCTTGGCAGAGAGGGCTACAGCAACATCGGCCAGGGCCGCATCGACGAGATCCTGTCGGCCAAGTCCACGGACCGCCGGGAGATCTTTGAGGAGGCGGCGGGCATCTCCAAATACCGCCACCGCAAGGAGGAGACGGAGCGGAAGCTCCAGCAGACCCAGGACAATCTGCTGCGGATCAACGACAAAATATCCGAGCTGGAGCTACAGGTAAATCCCCTGCGGGAGCAGGCGGAGAAGGCGAAAAAATACCTGGTGTTCCGGGACGAGCTGCGGGGCCTGGAGGTCACGGTCTGGCTCCTGCAGCTGGAGAAGCTGTCCCAGACGGCGAAGAAGGCCCAGGCGGACTACGCCTCCGCCAAATTCCTGCTGGAGCAGGGCAAGGGCGGCCTGGACGTGCTGTACCAGAAAACCGAGGCCCTGGCCGCATCCCTGCGGGAGCTGGATGTGGAGGCCGAGCGCCTCCGGCAGGCCATCTCCGCGCTGGAGGGGCAGGCCGCGGAGCAGAGCAGCCAGACCGCCGTTCTGGAGGCCAGGCTCCAGGGGAACGAGGCCAACATCCGGCGGCTCCGGCAGGAGCTGGACGCCCAGGAGGGCCGCAACGGCGATTTGCAGAGCCAGATCGCGGCCCATGAGCGCCGAAAGAAGGAGATCCGGCAGGAACGCCAGACCCAGGAGGCGCTGGCCCAGGAGAAGCGGCAGAGCCTGGAGCTGCTCCGGCTCCGGCAGAGTACGGAGGGTCAGGCGCTGGAGGACCTGAAGCAGCGGCACAGCACCCTCCTCCAGCAGAGCGCGGAGCTGCGCTCCGATCTCAGCGCCAACGACTCCGACACGGCAAAGCTCCGGGAGCGGCTGGGGCAGGTGGAGCAGACCCGGTCCGAGGCCCAGGAAAAATGCTCGCAGGCAGAGGCCCAGCGACAGTCCGGCCAGGAGGAGCTGCGCCGATGGCAGGAGCGGGCGGAGACCTTGAAGAACACCATCAGCGGCTATGAGCTGCGGGCCAGAGGCCGCGTCCAAAAGCGCAAGGACCTGGAGGAGCAGGTCTCCGGTCTGAAAATCCAGCGGGATACCCTCAGCGCCCGCATCCGGATGTACCGGGAGATGGAGCAGACCTACGAGGGCTACTCCAAGGCCACCCGCATCGTCATGCAGGAGGCGGCCAAGGGAAACCTCCGGCATATCCACGGCCCGGTGTCCAAGCTGCTGACCGCCGGCGACGACCACACCGTCGCCATCGAAACGGCCCTGGGCGGCTCCATGCAGTCCATCGTCGTGGACACCGAGCAGGACGGCAAGGCGGCCATTTCGCTGCTGCGGCGGCGGGAGGGCGGCAGGACCACATTCCTGCCCATCTCCGTGATCCGGGGACGGCGGCTGGCGGAGCGGGGACTGGATCAGGAGCCGGGCTTCGTGGGCCTGGCCTCGGACCTGGTCACCTATGACCCCAAATATCAGGGCATTATGGAAAACCTTTTGGGCCGCACGGCGGTGGCGGAGGATATGGACGCCGCCATCGCTATCGCCGGACGCTACGGACACCGATTCCGCATTGTGACCCTGGACGGTCAGGTGCTCAACGCCGGCGGCTCCATGACCGGCGGCTCCACCGCCAAAAGCTCCGGCGTCCTGACCAGGGCCAACGAGCTTCAGCGTATGGAGCGGCAGAGCGGAGATCTGGAGCGGCAGCTCCAGGAGGTTTCCGCCCAGCTCCGGGAGGCGGCCCGACTGGCGGCCCAGGCCGAGGCGGAGATCGCCGAGGGCCAGGAGCAGCTTCGTCAGGCGGAGGACGAGGTGCTGCGGCTGGACCAGCAGCAGAGCCATTTCGCGGTCCTGCTGGACACGCTGGACGACACCATTTCCGCCGCCCAGCGGGAGCACGACACCGTTACCGCTCTGCTGTCCGGAGGCGAGAGCCAGCGCCGGAAGCTGCTGGAGCAGTCCGAGGATGCCCAGGCCCAGGCGGACGCCATGAACCGGGAAATCCTGGACGCCCAGACCCGGACGGACGCGCTGGCGGCCCAGGCTGCGGAAGTGGAGGAGACGCTCCATGAGCTTGCGCGCAGAGATGCGGCTCTGGAGGCGGAGGAAACGGCGGCGGAGGCCAGCCGGGTCCAGCTTGCACAGCTCGCGCAGGCCCTCTCCGGGGACCGGGCGCAGCGGCTCCGGCTCATCGAGGAATACCAGACGGAGAACCAGCGGCTCCGGCAGGAGATCGGCGACAGTCAGGCGGAGGGGCAGAAGCTCCAGAGCCGTGCGGAGGCCCAGCGGCAGGCCCTGGCGGTCTCCGCCCAGCGGCGCATGACCGTGGAGGGTCAAAAGACCGCCGCCGAAAAGGAGGCCCAGCAGAAGAACCGGGAACTGATGGACATGGAGCGGGAGTGTGCGCGGCTGGAGCAGAAAAAGGCCACCACGGAGCTGGAGGAGAAACAGATTCTGGACAAGCTGTGGGACAGCTACGAGCTGACCAACACCACGGCCCAGCAGGCCAGGGTGGAGATTGAGAGCGCTGCCGCCGCCCAGAAGCGCATCGGTGAGCTGCGGCGGAAAATGAACGCCCTGGGCCATCCCAATCTGGGCGCCATCGAGGAGTTCCGGCGCGTCAACGAACGGTACGAATACCTGACGGGCCAGCGGGACGACGTGGAGACCAGCCAGCGGGAGCTGCAAAAAATCGTGGGGAGCATCACCGGGGAGATGACGGAGATCTTCCGGACGGAGTTTCAGAAAATCAACGAGTATTTCGGACAGACCTTTACGGAGATGTTTGGCGGCGGCAAAGCCAGCCTCCATCTGGAGGACGAAAACGACGTGCTCTCCTGCGGCATCGAGATCAGGGTCCAGCCGCCCGGCAAGCAGGTCAAGACCATCATGCTGCTGTCCGGCGGCGAGAAGGCGTTTGTGGCGATCGCCCTGTATTTCGCCATTATGAAGGTTCGGCCCACGCCCTTCTGCATACTGGACGAAATCGACGCGGCTCTGGACGACCGGAATGTGGGGCGGTTTGCGGCCTATCTTCGCAACCTCAGCAGCAGGACGCAGTTCATCGTCATCACCCACCGACGGGGTACCATGGAGGCGGCAGACGTGCTCTACGGCGTGACCATGCAGGAGCAGGGCGTGTCCAAGATACTGTCCGTGGATCTGGACCAGGTTTCAAAGGAGCTTAACATCACATAAAATTCCCGGCCTTGGCCGGATAAACGGAGGAATCGACATGGGATTCTTGGATAAGATCAAGGCGGGTCTCACCAGGACGCGCCAGGCCATGCAGAGCACCATCGGCGGCATTTTCGCGGGCTTTCACGGCATCGACGACGACTTCTACGACGAGCTGGAGGAGAGCCTGATCCTGGCGGATCTGGGGGTGGACACGGCGGTCAGCGCCGTGGAGAGCCTGCGGCAGCGGGTGAACCTGGAGCATCTCAAAAGCGCCGAGGAGGTCCGGGAGGCGCTGAAGGACATTCTGGCGGAGATGCTGGATGTGGGCGACACGGCGCTGCGGATGGACACAAAGCCCTCCGTAATCCTGGTCATCGGCGTCAACGGCGTGGGAAAGACCACCACCATCGGCAAGCTGGCCCATCAGCTCAAGGCGGATGGGAAAAAGGTCCTGCTCTGCGCGGCGGATACCTTCCGGGCGGCGGCGGCGGACCAGCTGGAGATATGGTCCCAGCGGGCCGGCGTGGACATCGTCCGTCAGCACGAGGGCGCGGACCCGGCCTCCGTGGTCTTTGATGCCATCTCCGCGGCCAGGGCCAGACATTCGGATGTGATCCTCTGCGACACCGCCGGACGGCTCCACAACAAGCAGAATCTGATGAAGGAGCTGGAGAAGATCTCCAGAATCCTGGACCGGGAGCTGCCGGAGGCGGACAAGGAGGTTCTACTGGTGCTGGACGGCACCACGGGACAGAACGGCCTGATGCAGGCCAAGCAGTTTTCGGAAATTGCCGGGGTCACGGGCATGGTCCTCACCAAGCTGGACGGCACCGCCAAGGGCGGCATCGTCATCGCGGTGGCCCATACCCTCAAAATCCCGGTGAAGTATATCGGCGTGGGCGAGGGCATCGACGATCTGATGCCCTTTGAAGCCAGAGCCTTCGTGGACGCGCTGATTTAGGGAGGAATGGATATGGAACGGATAGACGGACGGGCGCCGGACGAGCTTCGCAGCGTGGAGATGCTGCCGGGCTTTACCAAGTTCGCCGAGGGGAGCTGTTTGATCTGCTGCGGCGACACCATGGTGCTGTGCAACGCCTCCGTGGAGGAGAAGGTGCCGCGCCATGTGACGGAGGGCGGCTGGATCACAGCGGAATACTCCATGCTGCCACGGGCCAACCGGGAGCGCAGTCGCCGGGATGTCTCCAAGCTGAAGCTCAGCCCCAGGAGCGCGGAGATTCAGCGGCTCATCGGCCGGAGCCTTCGCAGCGCCGTGGACCTGAAAAAGCTGGGACCCATCAGCATCACGGTGGACTGTGATGTGCTCCAGGGAGATGGCGGCACCCGCACGGCCTCTGTGACCGGCGGCTTCGTGGCCCTGGTGCTGTGCCTTCGCAAGCTGATAAAGCGGGGAAAGCTGGCGGAGCTGCCGGTGAAAGCCTATGTGTCCGGCGTATCGGCGGGCATTGTCCGGGGTACGGCCATGCTGGACCTGAGATATGAAGAGGATTCGGGGGCGGATGTGGACCTGAACTGCGTCATGGACAGCAGCGGCGGCATCATTGAATTGCAGGGTACCGGCGAGGGCCGGCCCTTCACCCCGGAGGAGGAGCGGCAGCTCCTGGAGCTGTGCCAAAAGGGCAACCGGGCCCTCCAGGAAAAGCAGCGGGAGATACTGGGGGACCTGCTATGAAGGTGGTCCTTGCCAGCAACAACCCCAACAAGCTCCGGGAGATGAAGGCGATTTTAGCGCCCCTGGGCTGGGAGATCCTGAGCCAGCGGGAGGCCGGGGTCCATGTGGAGCCGGAGGAAAACGGCCGGACCTTTGAGGAAAACGCCCGCATCAAGGCCCGGACGGTGATGGAGGCCACGGGACTGAGCGCGATCGCGGATGACTCCGGCGTGGCGGTGGACGCTCTGGGCGGCGCGCCCGGAGTCCATTCGGCCCGATATGGCGGCGGGGAATGTCCCGACGACGCGGCCAGAAACCGTCTGCTGCTGAAAAACATGGAGGCGGTCCCGGAGGGACAGCGGACGGCGCGGTTCGTGTCGGTAATCACCATGGTATGTCCCGATGGGCGGGAGCTGTCGGCCAGGGGCGAGCTGGAGGGCGAGATACTCCGGCAGGAGCGGGGCAGCGGCGGCTTTGGCTATGACCCGCTGTTCTACATCCCCGCCGAGGGCTGCACCATGGCGGAGCTGACGGCGGAGCGAAAAAACGAGATTTCCCACCGGGCGGTGGCATTACAAAAATTTGTGGAGAAGCAGGAGAGGGAATATGCTGACAAGTAAACAGCGGGCGGAGCTTCGGGCCAGGGCCAACGGCCTGGAGGCGACGCTGATGATCGGAAAAGAGGGCGTCACGGGCGCTGTGTCGGAGACGGCGGCGGGACAACTGGAAACGCGGGAGCTGGTCAAGGGCCGGGTCCTGGAGACTGCGGGCATGACCGCCAGAGAGGCCAGCGATCTGCTGTGCCGTATGACGAATGCCGAGGGGGTGTCCTGCGTGGGAAACACCTTCGTGATCTACCGCAGGAGCAGGAAGCTGGAGGCCCGGCGGGCTGCCGCCAAGGCCAGGGAGCGGGCGGAAAAAAAGAAAAACCCCGTCCGGCAGGGCATCCAGCGCCGCCGTGCGGCGGCCAAGCGCCAGCGGGAACGCCGGGACGAATACTTCCGGCAGCAGCGGGCCAAGGAGCGCGGCGAACAGAAATAACCAAATCCAATAAGCAGAGCTTCAAAGAGAGGAGATCGCTATGGAAAAAATCGGCGTATTTGGCGGAACCTTTAACCCGCCCCATAGGGGGCATCTGCTGGCGGCCAGGGAGGTCCGGGAGGCCCTGGGCCTTGACCGCGTGATATTCATTCCGGACGCCCATCCGCCCCACAAGGAGCTGCCGGCGGACTCGCCCGGCGGGGAGCAGCGGTTGGAGCTGGTCCGGGCGGCGGTGGCGGAGCTGGACTTTGCGGAGGTCAGCGCCATGGAGCTTCGCCGTCCGGGGAGAAGCTACACCGCCGACACCCTGCGGCTGCTCCACGAGCAGTATCCCAGGGACCGGCTCTATCTGCTGACGGGCGCCGATATGTTCCTGAGTCTCCACACCTGGCACGCGCCGGAGGAGATATGCAGGTACGCGGTGATCGTGGGCATGAGCCGGGCGGAGGACGGCCGGCTGGAGGAGATGGCGCTTCAGAAGGAAAATCTGGAGCGGAGCTTCGGCGCACAGGTGGAGATCGTGGAGAACCGGTTTGTGGAGGTCTCCTCCACCAAGGTCCGGCGGCTGCTGATCCTGGGCGGCGCGGAGAAGTATGTGCCGGAGGCGGTGCTCTCCCGAATACGGGAGGAGGGGCTCTACGGCACCGGACGGGACTATCGGGGGCTCAGCGACCAGGCCCTCCGGGATGTGGCGATCGCCCTGCTCAAGCGCAAGCGGGTCGATCATGTGCTGGGCTGCGCCGAAACCGCGGTGAAGCTGGCGAAACGGTATGGGGCCGACGAGACAGTGGCTCTGCGGGCCGGACTGCTCCACGACGTCACCAAGGCCATTGACGGCGAGGACCAGTTGCTATTGGTGGACAAATATGATATACTGATTAGTGACTTTGAACGGACCCACCCCAAGCTGCTCCACGCCAAGACCGGAGCGGCGGTGGCCAAATATGTCTTTGGCGAAAGCCCCGCAGTGGAGGAGGCCATCCGCTGGCACACCACCGGCAAGGCGGATATGTCCCTGATGGAGAAGATCATCTATCTGGCGGACTATATGGAGCCGACCCGGAGCTTCCCCGGCGTGGAGGAGCTGCGCGCCCTGGCCATGGAGGATCTGGACCGGGCGCTGCTGATGGGCTTTGAGATGTGCATCGAGGAGCTGATCCGGGAAAACAAGACCCTGTGTACCGATTCTCTGGAGGCCAGGGACTATCTCAGGCGGCAGCTTGCCGCAAGGACATAACAGTATAATGGGAAGGATGAAGCAGTTGTTAACACCAAAGGAGGCCGCTGTGATCGCGGCCAGGGCTCTGGACAGCAAAAAAGCCATGGACCTAAAAATGCTGGAGGTCAAGGGTGTGACCACCCTGACGGAGTATATGCTCATCGCCACGGGTACCTCCGACACCCATCTCCGCGCCCTGTGCGACGAGGTGGAGAAGAAGATGGAGGAGGCCGGTGAACGGGTCTGGCACCGGGAGGGCTACCGGGGCGACACCTGGATCGTCATGGACTTCAACGGCGTCATAGTCCATGTGTTTACCCAGGAGCAGCGTAAATTCTATGATCTGGAACGGCTCTGGGGCGACGCGCCCCTGGTGGATCTTTCGGAATATTTATCGAGGGAAGGTAAGTGACATGAAATACGATTTTGCGGCCATTGAGAGCAAGTGGCAGAAGATATGGGCGGAGAAGAACCTCTATGCTGCGGAAAATGGCTCAGATAAGGAAAAATTCTATGCCCTGGTGGAGTTCCCCTATCCCTCCGGCGCGGGCCTCCATGTGGGGCATCCCCGGCCCTATACGGCCATGGACGCCATCGCCCGGAAAAAGCGGATGCAGGGCTATAACGTGCTGTTCCCCATCGGATACGACGCCTTTGGCCTGCCCACGGAGAACTTTGCCATCAAGAACCATGTGCATCCCGCCGTTATCACCAAAAAGAACATCGAGAACTTCACCCGCCAGCTCCATATGCTGTGCTACTCCTTCGACTGGGACCGCGTGATCGACACCACGGACCCCGGCTATTACAAGTGGACCCAGTGGATCTTCCTCCAGCTCTATAAGCACGGCCTGGCCTACAAGGCCACCATGCCCGTGAACTGGTGTACAAGCTGCAAATGCGTCCTGGCCAACGAGGAGGTGGTGGAGGGCGTCTGCGAGCGCTGCGGCAGCCCCGTGGTGCGGAAGGAGAAATCCCAGTGGATGCTGAAGATCACCGACTACGCCCA
>CAZBOR010000051.1:2263-11883 GCA_964493585.1 uncultured Oscillospiraceae bacterium | reverse complement strand
CGCAGCAGATGGATATAGTTGGAGGCCCGGCAGCCGCCGCCGGTCTGGGTGATGAACAGCGCCACCTTGTGGGGGTCGTAGCCGCCGCGGTGGATGGCGTCGATGAGCTGTCCAATGACCAGGATCGCCGGGAAACAGGCGTCGTTGTGGACGTACTTCTGGCCCTCCTCCAGAATGGTGTGGGCGTTGGTGTCCAGCATCTTGACCTTGTAGCCCGCCTCCAGCAGCACCCGCTCCAGCATGGCGAAGTGGTCCGGCAGCATCTGAGGCGCCAGGATGGTGTATTCCTTGGCCATCTCCTTGGTGAACAGGAGGCGGCCGGTCTTGTCGTAAACAAGCTCAGCCATTGTTATGCCTCCTCCTTTCTGGCGTCCATGGCGGCCATGAGACTGCGAATTCGGATCTTGACGGCGCCCAGGTTGGAAATATCGTCGATCTTGAGCTGTGTATAGAGCTTGCCGCCCGTTTCCAGAATGGTCCGCAGCTCATCGGTGGTGATGGCGTCGGTGCCGCAGCCGAAGGACACAAGCTGCACGAGCTGCATATCCTTCTGGGTGCAGACATATCTTGCCGCGTTATACATCCGGCTCTGGAAGGTCCACTGGTTCAGCACCGTTCTGGTCTCATAGCCCATCCGGTGGGCGAGGCAGTCCTCCGTCACCACCACGAAGCCGAAGGAGGTGATGAGGTCGTTGATGCCGTGGCTGATCTCCGGGTCGATGTGGTAGGGCCGTCCGGCGATGACGATAATGGGATGGCCCTCGGCTCTGGCCTCCTCGATAAACGCCGCGCCGGTCTTATGGATGTCCTCCACATAGCCGTCATAGGCCGCATAAGCCGCCTTGACCGCCGCGGAGGTTTCCTTTCTGGGAATGCCGAACTCCTTTTCCAGCAGCGCGCCCAGGTGCTTGGCGCAGTCCTTCCGCCGCCAGAGACCCACATAGGGGTTGAGGAATCTGGTGCTTTTCAGCGCAGGGACATTGGCCGCCAGCAGCTCCGGATAATAGGCCACCACCGGGCAGTTATAGTGATTGTCTCCGATGCCCTCGTCGTTGTTGTAGGACATACAGGGATACCAGATGGCGTCCACGCCCGCCTCCACCAGCGCCTCCACATGGCCGTGGAGCAGCTTGGCGGGATAGCAGACCGTGTCCGAGGGAATGGTGTGCTGCCCCTTCAGATAGATGCCCCTGGAGGATTCCGGCGACAGCACCACCTCGAAGTTGAGGGAAGTGAACAGCGTGAACCAGAAGGGCAGATTTTCATACATATTCAGCCCGAAGGGGATCCCTATGCGGCCCCGTTCGCCGGTGCCGCTGCCCTTGCCCTCCATGGACCGGAGCTTTTGATATTTGTAGTGGAACATATCCGGCAGCTCCAGCTTTTTCTTGCCCAGGGGCTTGGAGCAGCGGTTGCCGGAGATGAAGCGCCGCCCGCCGTCGAAAAGATTGATGGTCAGGCTACAATGGTTGGTGCAGCCCTTGCAGGTGGCGGGGTTGGATTTGTGGGTAAAGTGCCGGAGCTGCTCCGCCGTCAGGATATTGGACGTTTCCAGTCCCAGATCCTTGGCGTACAGGGCCGCGCCGTAGGCGCCCATCAGTCCGGCGATGGTGGGCCGGGTGACGCTGCGCCCCAGCTCCAGCTCAAAGGCCCGGAGCACCGCGTCGTTTAAGAAGGTGCCGCCCTGGACCACGATGTTTTTGCCCAGATCGTCGGCGGAAGCGGCGCGGATGACCTTGTACACGGCGTTTTTGACAATGGAGATGGAAAGGCCCGCAGAGATGTCCGCCACGGTGGCCCCGTCCTTCTGGGCCTGCTTCACCGAGGAGTTCATAAACACCGTGCAGCGGGAGCCGAGATTGACGGGATTTTTTGCCAGCAGGCCCAGCTTGGAAAAGTCCGCGATGCTGTAGCCCAGGGCCTTGGCAAAGGTCTCGATAAAGCTGCCGCAGCCGGAGGAGCACGCCTCGTTGAGCATGATGGAGTCCACGGCGTTGTTGCGGATCTTAAAGCACTTCATGTCCTGGCCGCCGATGTCGATGATGAAGTCCACGCCGGGGGAGAAGTGGGAGGCCGCCCGGAAGTGGGCCACAGTTTCCACCAGGCCCGCGTCCACCTGGAACGCCGAGGAGATCAGGTCCTCGCCGTAGCCCGTGACCGCGCTGCCCGCGATGGTGATGCGGTCGCCGCATCTTTCGTAGATTTCGTGGAGCTGCTCCAGAATGACGGACACGGGATTGCCCCGGTTGGAGCTGTAGTATGTATACAGCAGTCCGCCGTCCGGCGCGATGAGACACACCTTGGTGGTGGTGGAGCCGGCGTCGATGCCAAGATATGCCTTGCCGGAGTAGGCGGTGATGTCCGCCTCCGGGGGCTTATTGGCATTGTGCCGGGCCAGAAATTCGTCGTACTCCGCCTGACTTGCGAACAGCGGCTCCATGGTCTGGGTGCTGCCGCGGTCGTCCACCGACTTCACCAGCCGCTGGTATATATCCTCGTAGCGCTCCAGCTCATAGCCGCTGGAGCAGAGGGCAGCGCCGATGGCCGCGAAGCAGTCGCCGTTTTCCGGGAAGATGGCGTGGTCGTCGTCCAGGGCCAGAGTCTCCTGGAACCGCTGGCGCAGCCCCTTCAGGAAGTGCAGCGGCCCGCCCAGGAACACCACCTTTCCGGTGATGTCCCGGCCCTGGGCCAGTCCGGCCACGGTCTGGTCCACCACGGCCTGGAAGATGGAGGCCGCCACGTCCTCCTTTCGCGCGCCCTGGTTCAAAATGGGCTGAATGTCGGATTTGGCGAACACGCCGCACCGGGAGGCGATGGGATAGATTTTTTCATACCCCAGGCTCAGCTCGTCCAGCTCGTCCGCGCTGACGCCCACCAGGGTAGCCATCTGGTCGATGAACGCGCCGGTGCCGCCGGCGCAGGAGCCGTTCATGCGCTCCTCCAGAGAGCCCTGGAAGAAAATGATTTTGGCGTCCTCGCCGCCCAGCTCGATCACCGCGTCCGTGTCCGGGATGAACCGCTCCACCGCCTCGGCGGTGGCAAAGACCTCCTGGACAAAGTTCACATGGGCGGATTTTGCGAGGCCCAATCCGGCGGAGCCGGTGATAACCGCATGGACCTGCCGGCCCTTTAACAGATCCTCCGTCTGCCGCAGCAGCTCGCAGGTCTTTTCCCGGACCATGGAAAAGTGCCGCTCGTAGGAGCGGTACAGCAGCCGGTCCTCCTCGTCCAGCACCACCACCTTCACCGTGGTGGAGCCGACGTCAATGCCGATTTTTAAGCTCATAGTAGTCACCTGATATAATTCAAATTGATCTATGTTCCATTGTGTTTGCGTATTTTGGAGATTCAGTATTCGCCCGCCGCGAACATCACGGCGGAGAGCGCGCACAGGGGCGCGGTCTCACAGCGCAGGATGCGGCGGCCCAGGGTGCAGACCGTCATTCCCGCGTCCGCTGCCTGACGGGCCTCCTGCTCGGAAAAGCCGCCCTCCGGCCCGGTGACGATGGACACTGTGCAGAAGTCCCCGGAAAGCGCCGCCGTCAGGGTCTGCCGCCGCTCGTTTTCATAGAAAAACAGGGCTCTGTCCGCCCGGATCGCCCGGTCCAGCGCCGCACCGTAGGAGTCCAGCGCCAGCACCTGGGGAATCACGCCCCGGCCCGACTGCTCCGCCGCCGCCGCCGCGATCTTCTGCCACCGGAGCAGCTTCTTGGGAAGGGATTTCCCGTCCGGCCTCGCCACGCACCGGCTGCTGGGAAAGGCAACGATCTCGGCGGCCCCCAGCTCGGTGGCCTTCTGAATCACGTGCTCCAGCTTGTCGCCCTTGGCGAAGCCCATGTACACCGAAGCGCGGACCCCAGGCTCCGCCGCAGACGGCGCCTGACGCAGGACCTCCAGCGTCAGCTCCTCCGGCGTGATGCGGGAGATGGTACAGAAATAGTCCGTCCCGGCGCCGTCGCAGACCGTAACACTGTCTCCGGCCCTGAGCCGCAGCACCCTGGCATGGGCCGCGTGGCCGCCTGTCAGCGTGATCGTCCGGCGGTCCGGACATCCCTCTTCCACAAAAAAGCGCGGCATCCCGGCACCTCCAGCAGCTCCGTATGGCTGATGAAGCCCCGATTCGGCGGCCTCATCAGCAGACATTATTTTAACAGACCATGCGGCATTTTGCAACGAAAAATACATGGAAGTATCAGAAAAAATAAACTTTCTCCGCATCCGCGCCCATCCGGGGCCTTATTGCCGGAAAAACGCCGGAATGTGCCTCCGCAGAGCAGCGGTTTTTCCACCTGGTGGTTGTTTTTTTGCGGAATTATGATATACTAGAGCAGAGAACCCTGGACAGAAAGGACGACCGCTATGACGGACGATCAGAAAAAGCTCCAGAAGGAGCATGAGGAAAAATACATGAAGTACATGGCCGATTTTGAGGCCTGCGGCGGGGACTTCACCTCCTGCGGCGGCAAGTGCGACACCTGCTCCAGCAAGTGCGGCGAGGCCCAGGCGGACCAAAAGACGCCGAAAAAGGCGGCGCGCATTGTGGCGGTGTTCAGCGGCAAGGGCGGCACCGGAAAATCCACGGTTGCCTGTCTGCTGGCGGACAAGCTGCAGAAAATGGGCAAAAAGGTGGCGCTGCTGGACGCGGACCTGGCGAATCCCTCCATCCACTATCTCTATGGCAAGCTGGAGCCTTGCGACGCGGACGGACAGAACCTGCTGCCCATGAAGGCGGACAGCGGAGTGGAATTCATCTCCATGGGCAACGTGGAAAAGGACCCCGGCCAGCCGCTGCTGTCCTATGGCAAGGACATAGCCGAGGGCGCGCTGTATTTCTATCTCAATGTGAAATGGAGCCAGGATCTGGACTTTATGCTGGTGGATATGCCCTCCGGCATCGGCGACGTGCCGCTGCAGATCGGGACCATCATTCCCTTTGACGGGGCGGTGTGCGTGGCCAATCCCTCGGACCTGTGCGATTTCCTGGTGAAGAAGTCCGCGGGCCTGATGAAAATGATTATGATCCCCGTGCTGGGCGTGGTGGAAAACAAGGCGTATCTTACCACCGAGGGCGGCGACATCCTGCTGGGGACGGACCCGGCGGAACACGCCCAGGCCATCGGCGCGCCCCTGCTGGCCACCGTACCGCTGAGCCTGGAGCTGGGGGTCATGGGGGACTTTGGACGCATTTCCGACGCGGAGGTCCCGGAGCTGGACAGCGTGGCGGAGCTGCTGGCAAAGTAATGGACTACCGCGCCTGCCGCCTGTGTCCCAGGAACTGCGGCGTAGACCGGACTGCGGGCCAGCGGGGCCTTTGCGGCATGGGCGATGAGATCGTGGCGGCCAGAGCGGCGCTCCACCATTGGGAGGAGCCGCCCATTTCCGGCTGGCGCGGCTCCGGCGCCGTGTTCTTCTCCGGCTGCTCCCTGGGCTGCGGCTTCTGCCAGAACACCAAAATCAGCCACGGGCGGTTCGGACAGGCCATCACCACCGACCGGCTCCGAGAGATATTCGAGGACCTGATCGCCCAGGGCGCTCACAATATCAACCTGGTGACGCCCACCCATTTTCTGCCCTCCATTCTCCCGGCGCTGACGCCAAAGCTGCCGGTGCCGGTGGTGTACAACTGCGGCGGCTATGAATCCGTGGAAACGCTGAAGGCCCTGGAGGGAAAGGTGGACGTCTATCTGCCGGACCTAAAATACGCGGAGGCGGACCTGGCCCAAAGGCTCAGCCGCGCCGGGGACTATTTCCCCGTGGCCTGTCGGGCCATCGACGAGATGGTGCGCCAGGTGGGACCCTGCGAGCTGGACGGGGACGGGCTGATAAAAAAGGGCGTCATCATCCGGCACCTCATTCTGCCCGGTCATGTCCAGAACAGCCTCAAGGTCCTGGATTACATCGCCCAGCACTTTCCCAGGGGAACGGTGCTGCTAAGTCTGATGGCCCAGTATGTGCCGTCCGGCCCTGTCCGGCATACGCCGCCCTTCGACCGGACGATCACCGGGGAGGAGTACCGGGCGGTGGTGGATTGGCTGTATATGCTGGGGCTGGAGGACGGCTTCCTGCAGGAGCGGGATGCCGCCACGGAGGACTATCTGCCG
The DNA here is from genome assembly GCA_964493585.1 of uncultured Oscillospiraceae bacterium. Lineage (GTDB taxonomy): Bacteria > Bacillota > Clostridia > Oscillospirales > Oscillospiraceae > HGM13006. Next base: position 5,782 of record CAZBOR010000051.1, on the reverse strand, counting down.
GAGTTTTCTTTGGAGGGAATTTTATGATCTGTGAAAAAATAGACTTATGCGGCGGCCATCGGGTCATGCTCTACACCTATCTGCCCAAATGGACCACGGTGCCGGGACATTACCCGGCCCGGCCCGGCGTGGTGGTGCTGCCCGGCGGCGGCTACAGGATGCACGGCAACTGCGAGGGAGAGCCGGTGGCTATGGCCTTTGCTGCGGCGGGCTACAACGCCTATCTGCTCAAATACTCCGTCGCGCCCCACGCCGCGTTCCCATCCTCCGCGGCGGATGCGTGCAGGGCGCTGAAGTACATCCGCAGCCGCGGGGAGGAGTGGAACCAGGACGGGGACAAGCTGGCCCTGTGCGGCTTCTCCGCCGGCGGCCATGTGGCGGCCTGCGCCGGGACCATGTGGCACCGGGAGGACCTGCTGAAAGCCTCGGACTGCCGGGGGGAGGAGGGCCGGCCCAACGCATTGATTCTTGGCTATCCCTGCGTCACTGTGGACGTGGAGGGCCAGGGGGATATGTACAGCCTGCTGGCGGGAGAGGAACCCCTGGAGGCCCTGCGGGAGCGGGCCTCGGCGGAGCTGTGGGTGGACCGCCGCACGCCGCCGGTGTTCCTGTGGAATCTCTACGGGGACCGCATTGTCCCGGTGGAGCACGGCCTCAGGCTGCTGTCGGCGCTGGCGGCCCATGACATCCCCTTTGAGTGCCATACCTATATGCGCGGCAGCCACGGCACCGGTCTGAACGACAGGGCGAGCGCCCTGGGCGCGCCGGAACGGGACGACCCCCATGTGGCCCGCTGGTTCACGGACTGCATACAGTGGCTGGAGCAGCTCTTTGGCGCGCCGGCGCTGGATGTGCCGCAGGCAGACCTCAATGAGGCCGCCGGACCGGGCCGGGCGCATCTGGGGACGCCGTCCCTGGATATGGCCGCGTTTTTGGAAGGGGAGTGATTCCGATGATTATCAAAAGCTATATGGGCGCTATGCCCCGGCTGAAGGGCGCGTATCTGGCGGAGGATGTGTCTGTGATCGGGAATGTGACCCTGGGAGAAAACGTCTCCATCTGGTATGGCTCGGTGCTCCGGGGCGATACGGACCGTATCGTGATCGGGGAGCGGACCTCCATTCAGGACAACTCCGTGGTCCACTGCGCTGCGGGATTTCCCACCATCGTGGGGAAGGACTGTGTGGTGGGTCACAACGCCATTCTGCACTCCTGCACGGTGGAGGACGGCTGCCTCATCGGCATGGGCGCGACGCTGCTGGACGGCTGCCGGATCGGCGCGGGCAGCATTGTGGCGGCCGGCTCCGTGGTGTCCCCCCACAAGGTCATTCCCCCCGGCTCCATGGTCATGGGCGTGCCGGGCCGGGTGGTGCGGCAGATCACCGAGGCGGATATGGAGCAGACCCGCTGGTCCGTGGCCCACTATATGGACTACGCGGAAAAGCAGCTCCTGCGGCAGGACTGATCCATGCCGAACTTCTACGCCCATCTCAGACTGTGCCGGACCGTGGCCCGGCAGGCTCCGCCGGAGCTGCGGACGATGCTGGAGCGGGAGGAGGACGCCTACATCTGCGGCGGCTTCGGGCCGGACCCCCTCTACTTTTACATCCAGGGCCTGGGCGCGGCCAGGATCCGACAGGCCGGCACGGAGCTGCACCACCACACCGGCGCGGCGGCCATGGAGCCGTTTCGCAGGCCCGTGAAGGAGGGGTGGCCCTATGCCGCGTCCTTTGCGGCGGGATACCTGCTGCACTATCTGCTCGACGCCCGGTGCCATCCCTTTGTGAACGCCGTGGCCCGGCAGGGACGCTACACCCACTTTGCCCTGGAGGGGGAGTATGACCGCTATCTGCTGCGCCGGGACGGTCTGGACTATCCGACGGCTCTGCCCCAGCGGGAGCTTCCGCCGGGCTTATACCGGGTGGCGGCCCGGATGGCGGAACCGGTGACGCCGGAGATCTACCGCAGGGCGCTGGCGGATTTCCGCTATGTGGCGCTGCGGCTGGGCCGCTGGGCGGGAACGCCCGTGCGCCATGCCTTTAACGCCGTCAGCCATATCCCGGCGGTCCGGCCCATCCGGGGCATGGTCCTGGGGCCTCAGATCGACCCGAAGCTCCAGCGGTATATGCTGAGCCTGGACCGGCTCTGGTCCAGCGCGGCGGAAACGGCCCAGGCGGAGCTGGAGCGGTTTTTCCATGCGGTGGAGCAGGATCTGCCCTTTTCCGAGACACTGGGGCGGGATTTCCGAGGAAATAAGGAGGAATGACCATGGTATCCATCGACGAGACGCGGTGCATCGGCTGCGGCAAATGTGTGCGGGGCTGTCCCATGGGCGTGCTGGTACCCGGACCCCAGCATCCCCAGGTCCATCCCCGGCGGCGGTGCATCCAGTGTATGCACTGCGCGGCGGGATGTCCCCGCGAGGCCATTTCCTTTGACGGCCTCACGGCGGCGGAGGTCTATCCGCCCATGCCCCAGGACCCGCTGGAGCGGCTGCTCCGGACGCGGCGGTCCATCCGCCACTTTTCGGACGCGCTGCCCGACAGGACGCTGATCCAGCGCGCCCTGGACACCGCCAACTTTGCCCCCAGCGGCAAAAATCAGCGGGCCTACCGCTATACGGTGGTCTGGGGCGGAGCGCAGGTGCGGCGGCTCCGGGATCTGTGCCTGAGGCTGTGCGCGGAATACGGCGAAGCCCCGGAGCTAAATAAGCTCCAGGCCCTGGGGACGGACCTGCTGACCTGCGGCGCGCCCTGCATGATCGTGTGCTGGGGCCCGGAGAAATGCCTCAACCCGGTGCTGGACCCTGCGGTGAGCATGGCTCATTTGGAGCTGCTGCTGGTCCAGGCCGGTCTGGGGACCTGCTGGGGCGGGTATCTCCGGCAGGTCAGCGACCGTTTCCCGGAGGTCCGGGAAATGCTGGGACTGGAGGAGGGCTGCCGTGTGCGCTGCGCCCTGATGACCGGCTATCCCCAGGGAGAGACGTACTTACGGCCCGTGTGGCGGCCCGCCGTGGACGCGGTTTGGCTGGAGGAGGAACCATAATGGAGGAACGCACCCTGCTGCCGGGGCAGAAGTACCGGCACTTCAAAGGAAGGCTATATCAGATCATCTGCGTGGCCCGACACTCGGAAACGGGCCGGGAGCTGGTGATCTATCAGGCGCTCTATGGGGACTTTGGCGTTTACGCCCGGCCCAAGGAGATGTTTTTAAGTCCGGTGGATCGGGAAAAATACCCGGACGCAACTCAGTTCTATCGGTTTGAATTGGTATAAGCGTCCAATTTTAAGGTACAAAATCCGTTTTTTGTGCCAATTTGAAAAATTATTTCAAAGAATCGCCTCAAAATTCTTGCAAATCTACAGGTTTTGTGTATAATGAAGGTTGACAAATTCGTAGCAAAACCTTCGGGAGTTTGTAGGAGGCACAGATGAAACAATCAAACAAAATTTTGCTTCGTGTGTTATTGACGTTGAGCCTGCTGGCAGCTCTGGCGCTGCCCGCCCTGGCGGCGGAGGA
>CAZBOR010000051.1:0-2163 GCA_964493585.1 uncultured Oscillospiraceae bacterium | reverse complement strand
CGGCGGAGGACAGCGGCGGTATGGCCACGGCCAAGGTCCTGCGGGAGTCCTCGGAGATTCCCACCTATTCGGCCGGCGAAGAGGCCATCTCAATGATTAAGTATTATGAGGGCTTCTGCGCGGAGCCGTACAACGACTCCGGCCACCAGACCATTGGATACGGCACGCAGTACAGCAAGGCCCAGGCAAAGTGGCCCGGCTGCACCTCCATTACCGAGGAGCAGGCCGAGGAGCTGCTGCTGGAGGACCTGGCGGAATTTGAGACCTACCTCAACAATTTCCTGGTGAGCAACAGCATTGTGGTCAATCAAAACCAGTTTGACGCGCTGCTGGACCTTACATACAATGTTGGCACCACATGGTTTACCTATGTCAATGACGATGGGACCTGGTGTAAGCTCAAGGTCCTGCTGCTCAGCGACCCGTCCACCTGGACGGAGGAGGCGGTGCAGGAGGCCTTTGGCACCTGGGTCAAGTCCGGCGGCGTGGTCCTGGAGGGCCTGGTCAAGCGCCGTGCGGCGGAGGCCGAGCTGTTTATGACCCCGGTGGAGGAGAAAGAAGCGGAGAACTACGCCTTCTCCGACGTCACCGATCCCACCGCCTGGTATTACGACTGGGTCAACAGCGCCTATGAGGCGGGGATCATCAACGGCATGGGCGACGGCACCTTCTGCCCGGACGACAGCCTGACCCGTGGGCAGATGGTCCAGATGCTGGCTAAACTGGCGGGTGCGGATCTGGATGCCTTCTCCGGCAGCAGCTTCGTCGATGTGGACGCCGCGGCCTGGTATGCGCCGGCGGTGGCCTGGGCCACGGAAAACGGCATCGTCCAGGGCTATGGCGACGGTCGCTTCGGTCCTGAGGACGAGATCAGCCGCCAGCATATGTGCAATATCCTGGCCCGGTATCTGCGCTCCGTGGGGATCACGGGGACCGAAGAGGTGGCCGCGTTCGCGGACGACGAGCTGATGGAGGAGGACGCCAGGGAGAATATCTACTTCTGCGCCGGACTGGGAATGGTCGAGGGCGTGGGCGACAACTATTTCGCGCCCAAGGACAAGGCCACCCGTGCTCAGGCGGCCAAGCTCCTGGTGGAGATGATGTCGCTGATCGAGGCGGCCCAGGACTAGCGGGACAACGTCTTTCTAACACGAGGAAGCAGTAAAAAGGAGACCAAACGGAATGCGGGATATATATCTGGTTGATTTTGAAAATGTAGCCTCTGAGGGCCTCAGCGGCATCACCTATCTGGCCCCGGAGGATCAGGTTATCATCTTTTACAGCAATAATTCCAACCGTCTGAGCATGAAGATGCACATCCTCATCGGGAAAAGCGTCTGTAAGCTGGACTATTTTGAGGCCACTGTGGGCGGGAAGAACGCCCTGGACCACCAGATCTCCACCTGGCTGGGGTATCTGGTGGGGACCAACGCGGCGGAGCGAAGCTATTACATCGTGTCGCGGGATATGGGCTATAAGTTCGTGGCCAGCTTTTGGGCGGACAGCGAGCTAAAGCCCAATGTCCGCTGCATTGAGAACATCCGCGTGGCGGGTCGTCTGGAGCGCAGCCGCGCCGCCAAGGAGGCCCGTGCGGCGGAGCATCCCAAGGAGCAGGAGGAGGCGGCACAGCCCGCGACCGTGCCGGTCGAGCTGGAGCCTGTGCTGGAGCTTCAGGCCGCGCCGGAGACGGCGGAGACTGTTCCGGCGGAGCAGCCGGAAATCGCTTTGACGCCGGAGCCGCCTACGGAGACGGCCCATCCGGAGGCGGAGGAGCAGCCCCAGAGTCCCCAGACGGAGGAACAGGAGCCGGTCCAGCAGTCCGGGGGCCATGGCAAGGGCTACCGGGGCCGTCAGTTCTATCGGAGGAACTGGACCAAGACGGGCCGCGCATCTGCGGAAAAGACCGGAAAGGCGGAGCCGGCGGCGGAGCAGTCCTCCGTAGCAGAGCCTGCTGCCGCGCCGGAGATAAAGCAGGAGGCCGCTGCCCAGAACGATAGGTCCGCCCAGCCGGAGCAGCCCGTCAAGACCGAGCAGCCCGTCAAGGCGGAGCCAAGGCGGGACCATGGACCGAGGGCCGAGGTAAGGCCCGAACCCAAGCGCCATGAGCCGTCCGAGCCGCAGGCACAAAAGACGGAGACGGAACCCAAGCCCGACGGCCCCAAG
>CAZBOR010000050.1:0-12094 GCA_964493585.1 uncultured Oscillospiraceae bacterium | reverse complement strand
CGAAAGGCACCTGTCTTTTCCCCATCATCGCATTTATACTGTCTAGGAGCATATCACACCGGGGCGAAAAAGTCAAGGTTTTTCTTCCGAAGGAACCAAACAACCGGAAAATCAGACCATCTTGCGCTTGAAATGCCGCATGGCCTGTGTTATACTGAATAAAAGTTACCCAAAAAAGAAAGGAAAGCGCTATGAGCAACAGCAAGCTAAAACAGTCCGTCCGGGATAACGGCGGCTTCAGGCACTGGTTTGTCAACGTGTTCTGGTTTCATTACAAATGGCCGGTGCTGGTGGTCGCGGTGATTCTGGGGATCGTTGTGTTTATTACGGTGGATGCTCTGCGGCAGACCCGCTATGATACCACCGTGGTGATCGCCACGGATTACTATGTGGACGATACGGCGCTGGACGCCCTGGACGCGGTGCTCAAGCCCGTGGTGGAGGATGTGGACGGCAACGGCGTGGTAAATATCGACTATGCGGTGCTCTATGTAAACGGCGACACAGAGCTGGGCCGCCAGAATCAGGAGCGGATGTACCTGTACATGACCCAGGAGGACGTGAGCCTCTATCTCATGAGCGGGGACATCTCCGACGCCTATACCAATCCCCTGCTGGAGTATTTTACGGACGAGGTGGCGCAGTACGGTCTGGAGCCGGACGAGGGCAACGCTGTCCGCACCAGTCTTGTGGGCAACCGGACGCTGGCGGCGTGCGGCATGGAGGACATCTACCTGTCGATCATGGACTATACCACGGTCAGCGGGTCCTCGGACGTCCGGCAGAGCCGGGATATGGCGGTAGCCATGGCCAAGGCCATCCTTGAGGCCGGCTGAGGCGGGCCGCGGATGCGGGGTGCTGGGTGCAGCACCCCATTTCATATAGAAAGGATGTATCTGCGGTGAGGGACCGTATTAGGCGGCTGCTGGTCCGGCAGCATATCCGGCGAAAGCCCGACCACGGGACGCGGGTGCTGGCGCTGTTCTTTTTCCTCGCGATCCTGCTGGGGACCGGACTTCTGCTGCTGCCCGCCGCCTCGGCGGACGGACGGAGCTGCGGCGGCATGACGGCACTGTTCACCGCCGCCTCGGCGGTCTGCGTCACGGGCCTCAGCCTGGTGGACACCTGCGCCCAGTGGTCCCCCCTGGGGCAGGTCGTGCTTCTGGCGCTGATCCAGGTGGGCGGACTGGGGTATATGACCCTGGTGTCCGTATTCTGCTTTCTGCTCCGGCGGCGCATCGGCCTCCGGGAGCGGCTGATTTTGCAGCAGGCCATGGCCCTCAACGAGGTGGACGGGGTGATCCGGCTGGTGCGTCTGGTGCTGGCGGGGACCCTTGTCATCGAGGGGACGGGCGCGGTCATACTGACGGCGCGCTTCGCCCTGGAGCTGCCCCTGGGAAGGGCCGCCTGGCTGGGCGTGTTTCACGCGGTCTCCGCATACTGCAACGCGGGCTTTGACCTGCTGGGCAGCTCCAGCCTCACCGGACTGTCCGGGGACATCGCGGTGAACGTCACGCTGATGGCCCTGATCGTCCTGGGCGGTCTGGGCTTCTTCGTGTGGAACGACCTGCTGATGCACAGATTCCGCTGGCGGCATCTGTCGGTCCACACCCGGCTGGTGCTGCTCATCACCCTGACCCTGATCCTGCTGGGCGCGGCGGGAATACTGGCCCTGGAGTGGAGCAATCCGGACACGCTGGGGAATATGCCCGTGGGAGAGAAGCTTCTGGCGGCCATGTTCCAGTCGGTGACAACCCGGACCGCAGGCTTCTACTCCGTGGACCAGGGGGCGCTGACGGGCGGCGGAAAGCTCCTGTCCATCCTGCTGATGCTGGTGGGCGGCTCCAGCGGGTCCACCGCGGGAGGCATCAAGACCGTCACCGTGGGGCTGCTGCTTCTGATGGCGGTCCGGGTGCTGCGGGGACGGGACGAGCTGGTGGTGTTTGGCCGGAAGATCCCGGCGGACCAGATCCACAGCGCCCTGAGCATCTGTATGCTGGTGACGGTGCTGGCTCTGCTGGGCGGCGTTCTCATCTCCGCGTCCAACGGCGTCGCCCTGGCGGACGGCCTGTACGAGAGCGTTTCGGCCATCTGCACCGTGGGCCTCAGCACGGGAATTACGGCGGGCCTCAATCTGGGGTCCAAGCTGCTTTTGATCGTGTATATGTTTTTTGGCCGGGTGGGCATTATGACCATCAGCCTGGCCTTTATGACCAAGACCCCGCCGGACAGCGCCATCGGCCGCCCGGAGACGCGGGTCCTGGTGGGATAGGAGGAGCGGTCATGAAGACCTTTTTAGTCATCGGCCTGGGGCGCTTTGGCTCTGCGGCGGCGGAGCAGCTCTATGACATGGGCCACGAGGTCCTGGTCATCGACCAGAGCGAGGAGCTGGTCCGGCAGATCGCGGACAAGACCACCCACGCGGCCATCGGCGACGCCAGGGAGCCGATGGTGCTCCGGGCGGCGGGGGCCAGAGAGTGCGACTGCGCCATTGTGGCCATCGGCGGGGACCTGGCCGCCAGCATCATCATCACCATGAACCTCCGGGACCTGGGCGTGCCGCAGATCGTGTGCAAGGCCAGGGACGAGATGTACAAGCGCGCCCTGGAGCGCATCGGCGCGGACCGGGTGCTGATCCCGGAGAAGGAGATGGCGGTGCGCCTGGTGAAGAGCCTGGGGTCCAGCTCCTTCCTGGACTATATTGAGTTTTCGGACGAGTATGGCATCGCGGAGATCACGCCGCCCAAGAGCTGGCAGGGCAAGACCCTGCGGGAGCTGAATGTCCGGGGCAAATACCATGTGAACGTGCTGACCATCAAGAATGAGGCGTCGGGTCGGCTGGAGATGTCGCCGGGGGCGGAGGATCGGCTGGGGCCGGGAGACACGGTGATGCTCATGGGCCGGAACGAGGACCTGGCGCTGCTTCAGAGGCTGTAGCATGGAGATGGAGTATATTACCAGCCGCCAGAATCCCCTGGTGGTGGGAACGGTCAAGCTGTTTTCCGCCAGAAAGCACCGGACGGCCCAGGGCCTCATGGCGGCGGATGGCACCAAGCTGCTGGAGGAGGCCGTCAGATGGTCGCCGGAGCTGCTTCATACGGTGATCTTGCGGGAGGGCCTTCCCTGGCCGGCGCTGCCGGACCATGTGCGCCGGGTGACGGTGCCGCCCCAGCTCATGGCGCAGCTTTCCCCCATGGAAAGCCCGGAGGGCGCGGTATTCCTGATGCGGCTGCCCCAGGAGGAGCCGGGCCGGGTGGTCCCCGGAACACTGGTCCTGGACGGACTTCAGGACCCCGGCAACGTGGGGACCATCCTCCGGACGGCGGACGCCTTTTCGGTGCCGGTGCTGCTGGGGGACGGCTGCGCGGACCCCTACAATCCCAAGACCCTGCGGGCGGCCATGGGCGCGGTGTTCCGCTCGCCGCCGCGTCGAATCGGCACGGAGGACCTGATCTGCCAGTGCCGGGAGAACCACATTCCCCTGCTGGCGGCGGCCCTGTCCCCGGAGGCCAGGGATGCGCGGCAGGCGGACCTGCGGGCCGGCGCGGTCGTGGTCGGCAGTGAGGGACAGGGCGTGTCGGACGCGCTGCTGTCCGCCTCGGACGGACAGATCATCCTTCCCATGTCTCCCCGGTGCGAATCCCTCAACGCGGCGGCTGCGGCGGCGGTGCTCCTGTGGCAGATGACGGCGCTGTAGCGGCAGGCAACAAGAACAGGAGGCGTAGAATATGTCAGAGCTTCGGTATTGGATATGGCTCACCACCATGCAGGGGGTGTCCCTGCGGGCGCAGCTTGGTCTGCTGCGGGAATTTGACACGCCGGAGGCGGTCTTTCTGTCGGACGAGGTGGCCCTGGACCGGGTGGAGGGACTGACCCAGCGGGAAAAGCAGACGATCTTGCGGCGGGATCTGCGGCTTGCCGACCTGGTGCTGGAGGACTGCCGGCGGGAGAAGATCCGGCTTCTCACCATCCAGGACGCGGCCTATCCCCAGCGGCTCCGGGCCATCGAGATGCCGCCGCTGGTGCTCTATTACAAGGGCGAGCTTCTGCCCTTTGACGAGCTGCCGGCCGTGACCGTGGTCGGCTCCAGAAAGGCCAGCGGCTACGGCCTTGCCACCGCCAAGCGGATGGGCTATCAGATCGGCTCCTGCGGCGGCGTGGTGATCTCCGGCGCGGCCAAGGGCATCGATTCCCTGGCGCTGGAGGGCGCGCTCAGCTCCGGGACCCCGGTGGCGGCGGTGCTGGGCAACGGACTGGATATTGTGTATCCCAGCGAGGCGAAGCGGCTCTACGCCGATGTGACGGAGCACGGCTGTCTGCTCAGTGAATACCCGCCGGGAACGCCGCCTCTGGGGACCAACTTCCCCCGGCGCAACCGCATCATGAGCGGCCTGAGCCTGGCGGTGCTGGTGGTGGAGGCCGCCAGACGCAGCGGGAGCCTCATCACCGCCGAATACGCCCTGGAGCAGGGCCGGGATGTGTTCGCCGTTCCGGGAAATGTGGGCCTGGATGCCTGCGAGGGCAGCAACTGGCTGCTCCAGGAGGGCGCGGGCTTTGCCACCTGCGGCTGGGATGTGCTTCAGGGCTATCAGGCCCGGTTCCCGGAGCGCCTGCGGCGGCGCGGCGGCGGAGAGCGGATGACGCTCGCGCCCAAGGACAGGAAATACATCCAGGATGAGGAAAAGCAGGAGGCGGCAAAGCCCCAGAATATGGAGCCGTTGGAGGCAAATTCAGAAAAAAGAATTGACAACGCCGCAAAGAGGAATTATATTGACCTACAGCAGATACTTCAAGCACTCACCGGCAACGAACGGACTCTGGCGGAAATCCTGCAGGAGGGCCGGCTCCATGTGGACGACATCATCAGCCGCAGCGGCCTGCCCCCGTCCCAGGTGCTCGCCGCTCTGACGCTGCTGGAGGTCAAGGGCTATGTGAAGCAGCAGCCGGGAAAGCTCTTTGAGCTGGAGTGCAGGACATCATAATTGAGACATCGGAGGAGAAACGATGGCAAAAGCGAAAAACCTTGTCATTGTCGAGTCACCGGCAAAGGCGAAAACCATTGGAAAATATTTGGGCCCGGATTACACCGTCAAGGCCTGCATGGGTCATCTGCGGGACCTTCCCAAGAGCAAGCTGGGCGTGGACATTGAGCACGACTTTCAGCCCCAGTATGTACCCATGAAGGGGAAGGAAGCCATTATTTCCGAGCTGAAGGCTGCGGCCAAGGACAGCAGCCAGGTCTTTCTGGCCACCGACCCGGACCGGGAGGGAGAGGCCATCTCCTGGCATCTCAAATACCTGCTGGATCTGCCCGGCGAGACCACCCACCGGGTCACATTCAACGAGATCACCAAAAAGGTGGTCACCAGCAGCATCCAGGCGCCCAGGGACATCGACATGGACCTGGTGGACGCCCAGCAGGCCCGCCGCATCCTGGACCGCATCGTGGGCTACCAGCTCTCCCCCCTGCTCTGGAAAAAGGTCCGCCGGGGGCTGTCCGCGGGACGGGTCCAGTCCGTGGCCACCCGGATGGTGGTCGATCTGGAGGAGGAAATTCGCGCCTTTCAGCCCCAGGAGTATTGGAGCATCGACGTGAACCTCCAGCGCCTGGACGGACCCGGCAGCTTCACCGCCCACTATCACGGAGAGGGCAAGAAGCGGGAGCTTCACAGCGAGGCCGAGGTGGACGAGATCTTAAAGGACATCGGGACCGCGCCGTTTACCGTCTCCCAGGTGAAGCGCTCGGAGAAGAAAAAGGCCCCCGCGCCGCCCTTCATCACCTCCACCCTGCAGCAGGAGGCATCCCGCAAGCTCAGCATGACGCCCCGGCGCACCATGGCCATCGCCCAGCAGCTCTATGAGGGCGTGGATGTGGCGGGCGTGGGAACCGTGGGTCTCATCACCTATATGCGTACGGATTCCCTGCGGCTGTCGGAGGAGGCGCTGGCGGCAGCGGGCAGCTTCATCCGGAGCCGCTACGGCGCGGACTACTACAAGGAGGGGCCACGGCGGTACAAGACGAAAAACGCCGCCCAGGACGCCCACGAGGCCATCCGGCCCAGCAACGTGGCTCTGGACCCCGACTCCATCCGGAGCAGCCTCACCACGGAGCAGTATAAGCTCTACCGGCTGGTGTGGAGCCGCTTCGTGGCCTCTCAGATGTCCAACGCCGTCTATGACACCCTGTCCATTGATGCGGTGGCGGCGGGGCATATCTTCCGGGCCAACCACCAGAGCCTCCGGTTTCCCGGCTTTATCGCCGTCTATGAGGAGGGCCGGGACGACGAGACCGAGGAGAAGCAGACGCCCCTGCCGGATCTGAAGGTGGGAGAGGGACTGCGCTGCACGGGCCATGAGAAGGCCCAGCACTTCACCCAGCCTCCGGCCCGGTTCACCGAGGCCACGCTGGTCAAGGCCATGGAGGAAAAGGGCGTGGGGCGGCCCAGCACCTATGCCACCACGGTGTCCACCATCCTGGACCGGGAATATGTCATCAAGCGGGACAAGCGGCTCAGCCCCACGCCTCTGGGCGAGGTGGTGACGGGACTGATGAAGGAGCGCTTTACCGATGTGATCGACGTGCAGTTCACCGCCCATATGGAGGAGCGGCTGGACCAGGTGGAGGAGGGAAAGGTATACTGGAAGCAGGTCCTGCGGGACTTTTACCAGGAGTTCCACCGGGAGATGGAGGAGGCGGAGGCCGCCCTGGAGGGCGTACACCTGAAGGTCCCCGACGAGGTCACGGATGAGGTCTGCGAGCTCTGCGGCCGGAACATGGTCATCAAGAGCGGACGCTTCGGACGGTTTCTGGCCTGCCCCGGTTTCCCGGACTGTAAGAATACAAAGCCCCTGGCCGAGCGGATGCCGGGCCGCTGTCCCAAGTGCGGCAGCGGAATGATAAAGCGCAGGAGCCAGCGGGGATACGCCTACTACGCCTGCGAAAAGGGTCGGGAATGCGGCTTTATGAGCTGGGACGTTCCCACGGCGGAGGACTGCCCCTTCTGCGGCCAGACCCTGTTCAAAAAGTCCGGCAAGGGACAGAAAAAGACCTTCTGCATCAACGAAAGCTGCGAAAACTTCACCCCGGAGGAGCAGCGGGGCGGCTGGCGCAAAAAGGCCAAAACCGAGGAGACCGAACAGGCCCCGGAGACTGAGACTGCGGCGGCCCCGGAGACGGCGGAAAAGGCCGCCGGGACCACGGCAAAAAAGCCCGCAAAGGCCACCCCGAAAAAGGCAGCCTCTAAAAAGAGCGGGACCACCGCGAAAAAGGCCGCAAAGCAGGCGGCGGATCCCCCGGCAAAGGTGAAAGAGATCGCTGCTGCTCCGGCGGAAACGGAGACAGAGCTATGAATGTGACTGTCGTTGGCGCGGGGCTGGCGGGCAGCGAGGCCGCGTGGCAGCTTGCCAATCTGGGCCTGGACGTCCGTCTGGTGGAGATGAAGCCGAAGAAGATGACCCCGGCCCATACCTCGGCACTGTTCGGGGAGCTGGTTTGCTCCAATTCCCTGCGGGGAGATTCCCTGACCAATGCCGTGGGGCTGCTGAAGGAGGAGCTTCGCCGCCTGGACAGTCTGGTGATGAAGAGCGCGGAGCAAAACCGGGTGGAGGCCGGCGGCGCGCTGGCCGTGGACCGGGTGGCCTTCGCGGAAACAATCACGGACGCCCTGCGGAGCCACGCGCGCATCACCGTGGCGGAGGAGGAGTGTACCGAGATCCCCAGGGGACCGGTGGTCATCGCCACAGGGCCTCTGACCTCGGACGCCCTGGCGGAGGCCATCGGGGAGTATTTCGGCGGCGTAAAGGGTCTCCACTTCTATGACGCGGCGGCCCCGCTGGTGAGCTTTCAGTCTCTGGACATGGACCGGTGCTGGTTCGCCTCCCGGTATGACAAGGGTACGGCGGATTATATCAACTGCGCCATGGACGAGCAGGAATATCTGGCCTTTGTGCGGGAGCTGGCCACCGCCCAGGAGGCGGAGGTCCACGGCTTCGAGGACGATCGGGTGTTCGAGGGCTGTATGCCCGTGGAGGTCATGGCACGGCGCGGCGTGGACACGCTCCGCTATGGGCCGCTGAAGCCTGTGGGCCTCAAGGACCCCAGGACGGGCCGGGAGCCATACGCGGTGGTGCAGCTCCGCAAGGACAACGCCAGCGGCAGCATCTATAATATCGTGGGCTTTCAGACCCATCTGAAATGGCCGGAGCAGAAGCGGGTGTTCTCCATGATCCCGGCGCTGAAAAACGCGGAATACCTCCGCTATGGCGTCATGCACCGGAACACCTATCTGGACTCGCCCAGACTGCTGGACAGCACCTACGCCGACCGCAGGGACCCCATGACCGTCTTTGCCGGACAGATGACCGGAGTGGAGGGCTATGTGGAGTCGGCGGCCTCCGGGCTGCTGGCGGCGCTGGAGCTGGGGCAGCGGCTGCTGGGCCGTGCGCCGATAGGCTTTCCCACCTACACGGCCATCGGCGCGCTGGCGGCGTACATCTCCGATCCGTCGGTGACCAGCTTTCAGCCCATGAACGTGAATTTTGGCATCATAGACCCGCTGGACTACCGGTTCAAGGGCAAGAAGCGTGAGCGATACCTGGAGGTTTCCCGCAGGTCCCTGGGGGCCATCGATCAAATTGCGGCCCGGCTGGGCGGCGAAAGGAGCAGCGTATGAAAATCATCGTAGATGCCATGGGCGGAGATAACGCCCCCAAGGCTCCGGTTCTGGGAGCCATTCAGGCGGCCGAGAAGCTGGACGTCGAGCTTGTGCTGGTGGGCCAGAGCGACAGAATACTGGAATGCCTCCGGGAAGAGGGCATCAACACCCTGCCGCCCGGTGTGGAGATCGCGTTTGCCTCCCAGGTGGTGACGATGTGCGACAATCCCACCACGGTGCTCCACGCCTTTAAGGATTCCTCCATGGTGGTGGGGGCCAAGCTCCTTGGGTCCGGCGGGGACGCCTTTGTGTCCGCGGGCAATACCGGGGCGCTTCTGACGGTGGCGACCCTGGTGGCCAAGCGCATCAAGGGGGTCAAGCGGGCGGCGGTGTCGCCGGTATGCCCCACGGAGCAGGGAAGCTGCGTCATTATCGACGCGGGCGCCAACAACGACTGCACCCCGGAATATCTGCTGCAATTTGCGTATATGGGCGCGTTCTACGCGGAAAAGTACCTGGGGCGGAGCAATCCCAGGGTTGGCCTTCTGAACAACGGCTCCGAGGAGACCAAGGGCCGGGAGCTGCAAAAGGAGGCCTACGCCCTGCTCCAGCAGGCCAAGGAGCAGGGGCATCTGAACTTCACCGGAAATGTGGAGGCCCGGCAGGTACCCCTGGGCGACGTGGACGTGGTGGTCTGCGACGGCTTCAGCGGCAATATCCTCCTCAAGAGCATCGAGGGAACGGCCACCTTTATGGGCCACAAGCTCAAGGAGATGTTCCGGCGGAATCTCGCCAGCAAGGTGGGCTATCTGCTTTGCAAGGGCGGCGTCAACGACTTTAAGAAGCTGCTGGATTCCCGCGAGGTGGGCGGCTCCATGTTCCTGGGCATCCAGAAGCCCGTAATCAAGGCCCACGGGTCCTCGGACGGCTATGCCATGTTCAACGCCATCCGTCAGGCGAAGATCTGCGTGGAGACCGGTGTGTGCCAGGCCATCGCGGACAACATGGACAAGATGACCGCGAAAAAGCCCGGCGCAGAAGTATGATCGCGGGAAAGGGGAGAATCATTTTGCTGTCGGAATTTGAAGGGAGGCTGGGCTACAGCTTCCACGATAAGACCCTGCTGGAAAACGCCCTGACCCACAGCTCCTATGCCAACGAGCACCGACGGGAGGGCGTGTCCAGCAACGAGCGGCTGGAATTTCTGGGGGACGCCATCCTGGGCCTGGTGGTGGCGGAGCATCTCTACCGGACCCATCCGGACAAGCCGGAGGGCGAGCTGACCAAGCTCCGGGCGGAGCTGGTCTGCGAGGGCTCTCTGGCGGAGGTGGCCGCACGGCTGGAGCTGGGGCGGGTGCTGAAGCTGGGCCACGGGGAGAGCCACGGAGGCGGCAGCCGCCGACCCTCCATGCTGGCCGACGCGGTGGAGGCGGTGCTGGCCGCGTCCTATCTGGACGGCGGCATGGACGTACCCAGGGACATCATCGCCCGGTTTATTCTGCAAAAGGAGCCGTCGGTCTCCGGCAATCAGGACTACAAGACCCGATTTCAGGAGCTGGTTCAGCGCAGCCGGGACCAGAGCATTTCCTATGCCCTGGTGGGTGAGAGCGGCCCGGACCACAACAAGCGCTTCACGGTGGAGGTGAGCCTCAACGGCCAGAGCGTAGGCACCGGCAGCGGCAACAGCAAAAAGCGCGCCGAGCAGGACGCCGCCAGAGCCGCCATCGAGCGGCTGTTCCCCGGCGAATAGGTCCGGCGATTTTCGCGCTCTGCTTTGACGCTGCTTTTCGAGAAGCAGCGGATTTCCGCGCAAAATTGGCGTTTCCGGTTGACAATCTCCGCCGGACTTGCTATAATGACCTGGTAAAAAGGCGATGAAGGGACCAGTACCGTTTCTTCCGGCCGGCAGAGAGAGGGGCGTCAGGCTGAAAGCCCCTTGGGTCGGAGCTGCGGGAACACCAGTCCGGAGCCGCTGCGGGGATATAGAAAACGCAGCCGTTTCTCCGCGTTACGGAGCAAAGAGTGAAACCATAAGGTGGAACCGTGTACTGCACCCTTATGAGCCGCCATCGGCGGCCCATGGGGGTTTATTTTTTATATTTATAAGGAGCTGAGATCAATGAAGGTCATCTACAACGACGGCCATGTGGGAGAGATTGAACAGGACCAGGAGCTGCACGTGATCCGTCACACCGCCGCCCATATCATGGCCCAGGCCATCAAGCGTCTGCATCCCCAGGCCAAATTCGCCTATGGTCCCGCCACGGACCGGGGCTTTTACTACGACGTGGACCTGGGCGAGGAAAAACTCTCTGACGAGGACCTCCAGGCCATTGAGACCGAAATGAAGAAAATCTGTAAGGAGAATCTGCCCATCAAGGCCTACGCCCTCCCGCGGGAGGAGGCCGTCGCCCTGATGGAGCGCCGGGGCGAGGACTACAAGGTGGAGCACATCAGCGATCTGCCGGAGGACGCCACCATCACCTTCTACCAGCAGGGCGAGTATATTGATATGTGCGTGGGACCGCATCTGACCTACACCAAGACCCTCAAGGCCTTTAAGATCACGCAGCAGTCCGGGGCCTACTGGAAGAACGACAAGAACAATAAGATGCTCACCCGCATCAACGGCATCGCCTTCCGCACCCAGGCAGAGCTGGACGAATATCTCCGGCAGCTTGCGGAGGCCGAGAAGCGGGACCACCGGAAGCTGGGCCGGGAGATGAAGCTGTTTATGCTGGCCGATGAGGGGCCGGGCTTCCCCTTCTTCCTGCCCAAGGGCATGGTGCTGAAGAACACGCTGCTGGACTACTGGCGGGAGACCCACAAGCGCTATGGCTATGTGGAGATCTCCACGCCCATCATCCTCAACGAGTCCCTGTGGCACCGTTCCGGCCACTGGGACCACTACAAGGACAATATGTATTTCACCCAGATCGACGGGGAGGACTACGCGGTCAAGCCCATGAACTGCCCCGGCGGGATGCTGGTCTACAAGAGTGAGCCCAAGAGCTACCGGGATCTGCCCCTTCGCATGGCGGAGCTGGGACTGGTACACCGGCACGAGCTGTCCGGCGCGCTCCACGGCCTGTTCCGGGTCCGCTGCTTCACCCAGGACGACGCCCACATCTTTATGACCGAGGGCCAGATGAAGGACGAGATCAAGGGCGTGGTGCAGATTTTTGACGAGATATACTCCACCTTTGGCCTCTCCTACCAGATCGAGCTGTCCACCATGCCTGAGGACCACATGGGCGACGAGGCCGTGTGGAAAATCGCCGAGGACACCTTGCAGGAGGCCATCACCGAGATGGGCAAGGACTTCGTGCTGAACCCCGGCGACGGCGCGTTCTACGGCCCGAAGCTGGACTTCCATCTGGCGGATTCCCTGGGCCGGACCTGGCAGTGCGGCACCATCCAGCTGGACTTCCAGATGCCGG
>CAZBOR010000049.1:0-12224 GCA_964493585.1 uncultured Oscillospiraceae bacterium | reverse complement strand
GCCGGGGCTGCCTCACGCTTGTGAGACAACCCCGTTTTGCACTTACTTTTATGGAACCGATCAGACCTCCCAGCCGCTCAGATACCGCACCTGGTCCTCCGTCAGGGTATCCACCTTGAGGCCCATGGCGTCCAGCTTGATGCGGGACACCAGATCGTCGATTTCCGCGGGGACCTCATAGAGATCCGGCCGCATTTCGGCCCGGTGCTCCATCAGGTATTTCAGACTCATGGACTGAATGGCGAAGCTCATGTCCATGATCTCCGCCGGATGGCCGTTGCCGGAGGCCAGATTCACCAGCCGTCCCTCGGCCAGCAGATTCAGCGTCCTGCCGTCGGGCAGCTCATAGCCCATAATATCATCCCGGCGCAGATAGACCCGCCGAGCCATGGCCGCCAGCTCCTCCGCGTTGACCTCCACGTTGAAGTGGCCCGCGTTGGACAAAAAGGCGTTGTCCTTCATAACCCGGAAGTGCCGTGCGGTGATCACGTCCCGGCAGCCCGTGGCCGTGACAAAAATATCCCCCAGCGGCGCGGCGGAATCCATATCCATGACCCGATAGCCGTCCATGGTGGCCTCCAGCGCCTTGATGGGGTCGATCTCCGTGACGATCACCGTGGCGCCCATGCCGGATGCCCGCATGGCGATGCCCCGGCCGCAGTAGCCGTAGCCCGCCACCACCACCGTGCGGCCCGCCACCAGCAGATTGGTGGTGTGCATGATCGCATCCCACACGGACTGGCCCGTGCCGTATTTGTTGTCATAGTAGTGCTTGCACTTGGCGTCGTTGACGTTCATCATGGGGAAGGGCAGCGCCCCGGCCCCGGCCCGCGCCCGGAGCCGATGGACCCCGGTGGTGGTCTCCTCACAGCCGCCCAGGACATTCTTCGCGTAGTCCCGGCAGGTGGAGCACAGCAGCTCCAGCAGGTCCCCGCCATCGTCGATGAACAGGTCCGGGCAGCAGGACAGGGTCCTGCTCAGATGCTCCCGGTACTCCTCCGGCGTGGCGCCGTGCCAGGCGCAGACCTCCACCCCCAGGGAGGCCAGTCCGGCGGCCACGTCGTCCTGGGTGGACAGGGGATTGCAGCCCGTGGCGTAGACCTCCGCCCCCGCCGCCTTCAGCACCAGCGCCAGATAGGCGGTCTTGGCCTCCATGTGGATGGACATGGCGATCTTTTTGCCCGCAAAGGGCTTCTCCGTCTCAAACCGACGCCGGATGGCGCCCAGGGCAGGCATAAAATCCTGGACCCACTGAATTTTCATGCGCCCGTGCTCCGCCAGGGACATATCTCGAACAATGCTCATGCGATCTTCTGCCTTTCTTCATTTTTTTCAAAAGTATACCACAATCGACCGGACGCGTCAAGGAAGGCGGTCAATCCGGAATCTGCGCTCTGCCGGGACACCGCCGGGCATCTGCGCGCCACTGGCACACCCCGCAGTCCAGACAGCGGCCGGGACGGCGGCCCTTTCGCGCCTTGTCCGGCCACGCCGGGTCCACCAGAGCGCTGCGACCCACATCCACCATGTCCACGCCGGTCTCCAGCAGCACCCGTTCGCCGTCCTCCGGCAGACGGATCTTTCCCACCGCAAACACCGGAACGTCCACCGCCCGGCGAATCACTGCCGCCGCCCGGACCGTACCGGCCAGCGCGGGGTCTCCCGGCGCGCCGGTGTCCATCTCCCCGTCAAAGCCATAGGAGATGTCCAGGAACGCCGCCCCATGGTCCGCCAGGGCCTTGGCGTGGGCGACGCCGTCTGCCAGGGCCGGCTCAAAGGCCCCCAGCCGAATCCCGATGGGAAATGACGGGTCCGTTTCCGCCCAAATCCCGTCCATGATCTCCGTCACCAGACGAAGCGGCTCCCGGCCATAGACGTCCTCCCGACGGTTCACCCGGCGGTTCAGGAACTGGCACAGGAGATAGCTGTGGCAGCCGTGGAGCTCTATCCCGTCATAGCCCGCCGCATAGGCCCGCCGCCCCGCCCGGATAAAGGCGTCCTTTACTGTCTCAATGTCCCGAAGGGTCATTTCCTGCCCGGTCACATCCCCGCCCGGTCCGTGATAGCGATAGCTGCTGGGACAAAGGCGCTCCGGTCCCGCTCCCGCCACGCCCGCGTGGTGGAGCTGGAGGAAAATCGGACAGTCCTCGTGAACCGCCCGGACGATCTGCCGGAGACCGGGAAGCTGGCTGTCGGACCAGATACCGAGCTGGTCATGGCGAAGCCGTCCTCCCGGCGTGACGCAGGTGGCCTCCTGGATAATCAGTCCGGCCCCGCCGCGGGCCAGCTCCCTGTAGTGGTCCACATGGGCCTCCGTCACCCGCCCATCGTCCCCCGCGTGGCCGTAGAATACCATGGGCGGGATGCAGATGCGGTTTTTCACGGCGACGCCGCCGACGCTGAGCGGCTCCAGCAGCCGGCTCAGCGGTGCCATGTGGTACCCTCCCTGGTATCCACCAGCACGATGCCCATGTCCTTCAGCGTGTCCCGGATACGGTCTGCCTCGGCAAAGTTTTTGGCTTTTTTGGCCGCAGTCCGGGCCGCCACCAGCGCGTCGATCTCCGCGTCGCCCTCCCGGGGCGCGGCGGCCTCCTGCCGCTGACGCTCCGCCGCAGAAAGCAGACCCAGGGACAGCACCGTGTCGAATTCCCGAAGCAGCGCCAGCTTGGTACCGCCGGAAATTTTCGCCTTGAGCACATCGTACAGGACCGTCACCGCCAGAGAGGTGTTGAGGTCGTTGTCCATGGCCTCATGGAAGCTCTGCCGGAGCCGCTCGGCCGCCTCCGCGTCATCGGGCGCCGCCGGCTCCTCCTTCAGCGCGGCAACGCGGCTCACCAGCTTTTCATAGGCAGTCTGCGCGTTATCCAGGTTCTCCCAGGAGAACATCAGCCCCCGGCGGTAGTGGCTCTGCAGGCAGAACAGCCGGTAGCTGAGCGGGTCATAGCCCTTCTCCTTCAGCAGCGCGACCGTCAGAAACTCCCCCTTGGACTTGCTCATCTTTCCGCCGGCGGTATTGAGATGGTGTACATGAAACCAGTAATTGCACCACTTGTGGCCCAGATAGCTTTCCGACTGGGCGATCTCGTTGGTGTGATGGGGGAAGGCGTTGTCGATGCCGCCGCAGTGGATGTCCATATACTCGCCCAGGTGCTTGATGCTGATGGCGGAGCACTCGATGTGCCAGCCGGGATAGCCCAGCCCCCAGGGGCTTTCCCATTTCAGCTCCTGGTCCTCAAACTTGGATTTGGTGAACCACAGCACGAAATCCGCCTTGTTCCTCTTGTTCTCATCGGCCTCCACGCCCTCCCGGACGCCCACCGCCAGGTCCTCCTCGTCGTGCTCGCCGAACACATAGTATTTCTCCAGTCTGGAGGTGTCAAAGTACACGTTTCCGCCCGCCAGATAGGCGTAGCCCTTATCCAGCAGGCCCCGGACCATGGTGATGAACTCCGGGATGCAGTTCGTGGCCGGTTCCACCACGTCGGGCATCTTGATGTTCAGCTCCCTGCAGTCGGCAAAAAAGGCGTCCGTATAGAATCTGGCGATCTCCATGACGGTCTTGTGCTCCCGTCTGGCCCCCTTGAGCATTTTGTCCTCGCCGGTGTCCGCGTCCGAGGACAGATGTCCCACATCGGTGATGTTCATGACCCGTTTCACGTCATATCCCAGATAGCGCAGATATTTCTCCAGCACATCCTCCATGATATAGCTTCTGAGGTTGCCGATATGGGCGAAATGGTACACGGTGGGGCCGCAGGTGTACATCCCCACCCGGCCGGGTACATTGGGGACAAACTCCTCCTTGGTTCTGGTGAGGGAATTATACAGCAGCATATTCAGGTCTCCTTTCTATCCTCCAT
The DNA here is from genome assembly GCA_964493585.1 of uncultured Oscillospiraceae bacterium. Taxonomy (GTDB): domain Bacteria; phylum Bacillota; class Clostridia; order Oscillospirales; family Oscillospiraceae; genus HGM13006. The sequence continues at coordinate 8,364 of CAZBOR010000049.1, read as the reverse complement.
CTCCGGCGCGTCAAAGCCGTAGTTGTTCTCTAAGTTTTTGGTATACTGTTCATCCAGCTGCCGCTCCAGGCTCTCGATCCGGGAAAGCAGACTGTCCAGCGTTTTTTGTACGGGGTCCGTCACATGGATCTGGTCCACATCCCCGGCAAAGTTCACCTTCTGTCCGGCGATCCGCACCAGTCTCGCGGGAACGCCCACGGCGGTGGCGTCGTTGGGGACCTCCGACAGCACCACGGAGTTGGAGGCGATACGGCTATTATCCCCCACCTTGAAGGGTCCCAATACCTTGGCCCCGCAGCCGATGAGCACATTGTTGCCGATGGTGGGATGGCGCTTCCCCTGGTCCTTGCCGGTGCCGCCCAGGGTGACGCCGTGATAGATCAATACGTCGTCCCCCACCTCGGCGGTCTCACCGATGACGATGCCCATGCCGTGGTCGATGACCAGCCGCCGTCCGATCTTCGCGCCGGGGTGTATCTCGATGCCGGTCAGGTGGCGGCTGATCTGGCTCACCAGTCGGGCCAGGAAAAACAGCCTGTGCCTGTAGAGCCAATGGGCGATCCGGTGGTTGATAATGGCATGAACGCCGGGATACAGCAGGAATATCTCCAGCTTGGACCGGGATGCCGGGTCCCTGGCCTGATAGGCCGCAAGGGTTTCATATAGTCGTCTGAACATGGTGTCCTCCTCCATGGCCGCAGCTTCCGAAAAGCAAAAGCCCGCCTCCTGACTTCTCAAGAGGCGGGTATGATTCCGCGGTTCCACTCTGATTTCTCACTCTGGCACTGACGCGGCCTCACGGGGTCTCCCCTCGCTCGCGGGCGCACCTTCATGGCCGGTCGCCGCCGCGGCTTTCAGCCGATGACCGCAGCTCTCTTGGGCGTCTCAGCGCCATTACTCTTCCCGTTCTACGCGATATTCTGTTTTCTCCATAATATTATCACGGAGCGCAAAAGGTGTCAATCACTTTTTCAGATCCAGCACATCCCAGTTCTTCACAAAATACTCCACGCCGGACACCAGGGTGGTGACCACAATGACCGCCGTGACGACCCGGTCCAGCACCGCCGACCCGGGGAACAGCAGCAGGATGCACAATCCCACCATGGTACAGGCGGTTTTGATCTTTCCCAGCCAGCCGGCGGCAATCACCCGGCCGCCCTCCACCGCCACCAGCCGCAGTCCCGTGACCGCGAACTCCCTGGTCAGCACGATCATCACCGCCCAGGCGGGCATTCGGCCCCATTGGATGAAAATCACCATGCAGGAGATCACCAGCAGCTTGTCCGCCAGCGGATCCAGGAATTTCCCGAAATTGCTGACCTGATTATAGTGCCGGGCGATGTGTCCGTCCACAAAGTCCGTGCAGGAGGCCACGATGAACACCGCCAGAGCCGCAAGATTGTGGCCCGTCAGCAGCAGCGCCATAAACACCGGAATCATCACCACCCGGATCAGGGTGATCTTACTGGCTGTCGTCATGCTTCCTCCACCACGCTTCCGATCAGATCTCCGTCCATGGTCTCCTCGATGGAGACCATGACAAACTGCCCCGGTTTGTACCGGCGCTCCGCCGTAAAGAACACCATGCCGTCGATCTCCGGGGAGTCGGCGTAGGTGCGGCCAAACTGACATTCCGCCAGCCGGTCATAGCCCTCCACCAGCACCTCCACGGTTTTGCCCACCATGGCCTCGTTGTAGTCGTCCATGATGCGGGATTGCAGCTCCTCCACCAGCTCGGCCCGTTTCTCGGCGATCTCCCGGCTGGGATAATCCATTTTGGCCGCAGGGGTCCCCTCCTCCGGGGAAAAGACGAAGCAGCCCACCCGCTCCATACGGTGCTTTTTCAGAAATTCGCACAGCTCCTGAAATTCCGCCTCGCCCTCGCCGGGCAGACCCGCGATCAGGCTGGTCCGCAGCACAAGACCGGGGATCTTCTCCCGCAGGTGGGGCAGCAGCCGCTCCAGATACTCCTTGTTGCCCCGGCGGTTCATGCGCCGCAGAATGGCGTCGTTGCAGTGCTGGATGGGAATGTCCAGATAGGAGCAGATCTTCTCCTCCTGGGCAATCGTGTCGATCAGCTCCTCGTCCATCTCGTCGGGGTAGAGGTAGTGGACCCGTATCCAGTGGAGGCCGTCGATCCGGCACAGCTCCCGCAGCAGCTCCGCCAGACGGCGTCTGCCGTACAGGTCGATGCCGTAGCGGGACGTGTCCTGGGCGATGACGATCAGCTCCCGGACGCCGCCCTCCGCCAGGAGCTTGGCCTCTTCTATCAGGTCCTCGAATCTGCGGGAACGGTATTTCCCCCGCAGGGAGGGGATCACGCAGAAGGCGCAGCGGTTGTCGCAGCCCTCGGCGATTTTCAGATAGGCATAGTACTCCGGGGTGGTGAGCACCCGGCCCACCTCCTCCAGCGCGCCGTTGATGTCGTCCAGCCGCCGGGGACGGTCCCCCGCCAGCACATCGTCCACGGCGGAGACAATGTCCGTATAGCTGCCGCAGCCCAGGATGCCGTCCACCTCCGGCAGCTCCTCCATCAGCTCGTCCCGGTAGCGCTGGCTGAGGCAGCCCGTCACCAGGATCTTTCCGATTTTCCCCTCGTTTTTCAGCAGGCCCAGCTCCAGGATCTCCTGAATGGCCTCCTGCTTGGCGCTCTCGATAAAGCCGCAGGTGTTGACGATGGTCACGTCGCTGTGCTCCACCTCGGTGGTGACCTCGTAGCCTGCCTCGTGGAGCAGGCAAAGCATCTGTTCGGCGTCCACCTGGTTTTTGGCACAGCCCAGGGACACCATCGCTACTCTATTCCCCATGCTTGGAGACCTCCTAGATTTGTTCTGTTTCTTCCAGCTCGGCCCGGTAGCGCTCCAGGGCCTGCCGGATGTCCTCCCAGCTATGGCCCCGTCGCTGAAGGGCGGCGGCGGCCCGCTGAAGCTCCCGCTGGTCGAGCTCCCGCCCCCGGAGCCGTTTCCTGAGAAAACGGTCGATGGCATCGTCCATCGCCGGCAGATCCTCCAGCGCCTCGTCCCAGTATTCCCCGGGAATGCCCTTGGCGGATAGCTCCTGCCGGATGCGGGCCTCGCCGTAGCCCTTGGCGATACAGCGTTCCACAACGCGCTTTGCCATCGCCCCATCGTCCACCGCGCCCAGGTCCCGGAGCCACGCCACCGCGTCCTCCGCGTCCTCCGCCGTTTCCCCCCGCTGTACGAGGCGGCGGCGCAGGTCCCGCTCGGATACGCCGGAGGCGGAGACAATGCGTACCGCCCGGTCCCTGGCAGATGTCTGCCGGGTCGCCGACAAAAGCGTCTGCAGGTCCGCCTCGGACAGCTCCATGCCCTTATAGAGCCCGCAGTCCAGCACCGTCTGCGGCGACACCTTGAGCTTCGTGCCGTCGTCCAGCCAGAGCGTAACGCGGCTGCCGCCCGCCGCCGTAAGCCTTGTGAGGATCATATTTCAATATCGTCGTCGTCGTCGAAATCCTCGGCGGAAATATCCACCGCCTTGGACGCCGCCGTGGCGGGACCGGTGGCCACGGTTCCGCGGCGCTTCTGGAGCTTCTCCTCCTGCTGTCTGGCAACCTCGGCCCGGATGGCCGCCTCCAGCGCCTCCGCCGCGTCGGGGTTGTCCCGAAGGTAGATCTTGGCGTTGTCCCGGCCCTGTCCGATGCGCTCATCGCCGATGGAGAACCAGCTCCCGCTCTTGTTCACCAGATCGTACTTCACGCCCAGGTCCACCAGCTCGCCGGTGTGGGAGATGCCCTCGCCGTACATGATGTCGAACTCCGCCTCCCGGAAGGGCGGCGCCACCTTGTTCTTGACCACCTTGACGCGGGTGTGGTTGCCCACAGTCTCGCCGTTCACCTTCAGCACCTCGGTCTTGCGGATGTCCAGCCGCACGGAGGCAAAGAATTTCAGCGCCCGCCCGCCGGTGGTGGTCTCGGAGGAGCCGTAGATCACGCCGATCTTATCCCGTATCTGGTTGATGAAAATCACCATGCAGTTGGTCTTGGCGATGGACCCGGCCAGCTTTCTAAGCGCCTGGGACATGAGCCGCGCCTGGAGGCCCACCACGGCGTCGCCCATCTCGCCCTCGATCTCGGCCCGCGGGGTCAGCGCCGCCACGGAGTCCACCACCACCGCCGCCACCGCGCCGGAGCGCACCAGGGCGTCGGTGATCTCCAGGGCCTGCTCGCCGTAGTCCGGCTGGGACACCAGGAGACTGTCGATGTCCACGCCCAGCGCCGCGGCGTACACCGGGTCCAGGGCGTGCTCCGCGTCCACAAAGGCCACCTCGCCGCCCTGCTTCTGGGTCTCCGCCAGCACGTGCAGCGCCAGCGTGGTCTTGCCGGAGGACTCCGGCCCGTATATCTCGATGATGCGGCCCTTGGGCAGACCGCCCACGCCCAGCGCCAGATCCAGCGTCAGGGACCCGGTGGGGATCACGTCTATGTTCATGTCCGCCTTGTCCCCCAGGCGCATGATGGTACCCTTGCCAAAGCTCTTTTCGATCTGTTGAAGGGCCGTTTCCAGGGCCTTTTTCTTGTCCGCGGCCGGAGCCGCAGCCTCAAATGCCGGTTTTTTTGATGCCATGTCTATTCCTCCCTAATTGGTTTCCGGGCGATCAGGGCCCGGACGCGGCCGCCGCTGTCCCGGACCAGTCTGCCCACCTCATATCCCTGCTCCATCAGGAGATGGCACACCGCCGCCTCCTGGCCCATGCCGAACTCCAGACACAGGGACCCGCCGGAGCGCAGAATGGGGGTGAAGTTCTTTACAATGGCCCGGTAAAAGTCCAGGCCGTCAGGACCGCCGTAGAGGGCCATCGCCGGCTCGTAGTCCCGCACAGAGGGGTCCAGCCGCTCCATCTCCTCCGCCGTCACATAGGGCGGATTGGACACGATCAGGTCGTAGGTCCCCAGAAAATGCGGCGGCTCCCGGCGCACGTCCAGCTGCACACAGCTCACCCGGCCCGTCAGATGGTTCTCCTGAATGTTCCGCTTCGCCACCCGCAGGGCCTCCGGCGACAGCTCCGCCAGGGTCACGCGGGCCTCCCTGACATATCTGGCCACCGCCAGACCGATGCAGCCGGAGCCGGCGCACAGGTCCAGCACCCTGGGATTTCGCGGGAGCTGCCGGGCCTGACCGATGGCCAGAGAACACACCGCCTCGGTGTCGTCCCTGGGGATCAGCACGTCGGGGCTGACCTTCAGCGTCAGTCCGAAGAACTCCCACTGGCCCAGGATATAGGCCACCGGCTCTCCATCCAGATGCCGCTGTACCAGGGCGTTGGTGCGCTTCACCTCCCGCTGGGAGGCCATCAGGTGAAAATCCGCCACAAGCCGGCTGACGGTGCGGCCCGTGGCCGCCGCCACAAGCTGCTGGGCCGTAAACTCCGCGGTTTCCTCGTCCTCCTGCCGGAGCAGGTTCTTCGCCGCCCGGTAGAGGTCCAGATAGCTACATTTCAGCTCCATGTCTTACCAGTCGTCCGCTCCTTCCTCCTCCGGGATCACCGCCGTCATGGCCGCGATGGCACATTCGATCATGCCGCCGTCCGGCTCGTTGGTGGTAAAGTGCTGGAACCACATTCCCGGCGCTGTGAGGATCCTGGTCAGGCGGTTATCGTGCCGTCCCACCAGGCGGTTGAACTCATAGCTGATGGCCACCACGGGAAACAGCATCGCCAGATGGCACAGCATCCGCAGCAGCGTGTTGCCCACGCGGATGACGCTGCCCACCAGAATACTGATGATAATCACCACAAAGAGGAAGCTGGTGCCGCACCGGGGATGAAACCGGGTGCAGGGCATGACATTCTCCACCGTCAGGGGCTTGCCCAGCTCGTAGCACTTGATGGTCTTGTGCTCCGCGCCATGGTAGGAGAACACCCGGCGCATATCCGGCAGACGGCTGACGCCCGCCATATAGGCCGTGAATATCACGATTTTCACCAGACCCTCGCAGAGATTCCGGGCCAGGTAGCTGTCGTGGATGGGCCGGACCAGCCCCACCAGGAAGGTGGGCAGCAGCATGAACAGCCCCACGGAGAAGCAGATCCCCATCGCCACCGCCAGATAGATCACCAGACTCTCCAGCTTTTCGGAGCTGATGTGCCTGGACAGCCACTGCTCAAATTTCCCCGGCTGCGCTTCCTCCTCCTCCGGGTAGAAGGAGGCCGAATACATCAGCGCCTTGACCCCGGCGACCATGGAGCCTCCGAAATTCACCACGCCCCGGATCAGAGGCAGCCCTAAAATGGGGTATCTGTCCTTGATAAATTTCAGCTCCTCGGTTTTCAGAACGACCTTCCCGTCCTGGTCCCGCACCGCGATGGCCTGCTTGAACGGCCCCCGCATCATAATCCCCTCGATCAGCGCCTGTCCGCCGATGGAGGTGCGTTTTTCCTGATTTGCCACGTTGCAGTTCCTTTCTGTACCTCCTGGCACAAGGATACCAGAAGTAGAGTCCCATAAATGGGTCTATATCGGTAGATGGATCGTAACCTCACAGCCACCCTGTCCGTCGGCGGCATTGGCAATATCCAGTCTGCCGCCGTGGACCGTGACGATCTCCTCGCAGACCGCCAGGCCGATGCCGCTGCCCCTGGCCTTGGAGGAGCCCTTGTAGAACTTCTTTTTCACCAGGGGCAGCTCCTCCTCCGGGATGCCGGGGCCGAAGTCCCGGATCGTGACCGTGACCTCGCCGCCGCCCGACCGGATGGCGCATAGGATGCGCCCGCCCTCGCCGCCGTATTTGGCCGCGTTGTCCAGAATGTTCAAAAACACCTGCTTCATGCGCTCCGGGTCGCAGCTCAGCTCCGGGATGTCCTCGTCGTTTTCCTGATAGCACAGCTCGATGTCGTCCTGCTTGAGCCGGCTGCCGTACATGAAAATGGTGTCCTCAAAGACCGCCCGCAGGTCCGTGATCTCCACGTTGAGCTTGAACCGGCCGTCCTGGATGCGGCTGAACTCCAGCAGCTCCTCCACCAGAGAGGTCAGCCGTTTGGTCTCCTTGAGCATGGTGACGATGCCCCGCCGGGTCTCCGCCGGGTCCATGGTGTCGCTGGTCAGCAGCGTCTCTCCCCAGCCGGAGATGGCCGTCAGCGGCGTCCGCAGCTCATGGGACACCGAGGAGAGGAACTCCGACTGCATTTTTTCCGTCTGGGAAATCTGCAGGGAGAGGTTGTTGATGGCCTTGGCCAGCTGGCTGATCTCGTCGTCGCCCTGGACAAAGCGCTTCTGGAGCTGCACCCCGTAGCCGCCCGCGGCAATACGCTCGGTGGTCTCGGTGATCTCCCGCAGCGGGGTCAGGATGGAGTGGATGAAGTACATCCCCGTGATCCAGATCAGCAGGAGAATGACCACCGCCACTGCCACCGCACAGCCCAGCAGCCGCAGGATCTGTCGGTCCGCCAGACGGAGGCCGGTGACAAACCGCATGACCACCATGGAGTCGCCGCCGGCGTAGACCACCGGGCTGGACACCGCCATGATCCGCTCTCCCGTGGCGGGGTCCTTGCCCTGGAAGGAGGTGAGCTCCCGGTTTTCCAGGGCGCCGGTCACGTCCCCGGTCTGGGGCCTTGTACCCGCCGCCAGACCGAAGGAGGAGGTGAGAATCTCCCCGTCGCTGCTGATGAACTCCAGCTCCAGGGTGCTCTTCTCGTCAAACTCCTGGGTGAAGCGGTAGATGCTGCTGTAGAACTCCTCCTCGGCAGAGGCGACGTAGCTTTCAAAAAAATCCACCGTGCTCTTGGCCTTGGCCTCCAGGCCGCTCCGCATCATATTGTAATAGTAGCTGGACACGGCCATCATGGCCGCCGCCAGCGCCGCCAGCACGAACAGCACCATGATACTGACGTTATTGGTCAGCCACCGCTGGCGGATTCCCGCTTTTTTCTTCATGCGTTCATACGCCCCACTTGTAACCATAGCCCCAGACTGTGGTGATGTATACAGGGTTGGAGGTGTCATCCTCCACCTTGATGCGGAGCCGCCGGATGTTCACATCCACGATCTTCAGCTCCCCGTCGTAGTCGCGGCCCCAGACCGCCGCCAGAATATCCTCCCTGGACAGGGCCCGTCCGGGATTCTGCATGAACAGCTTGATAATGGAATACTCCACCTGGGTCAGCCGGATGCGCTGATTGGCCTTTTCCAGCGTGCGGTTCCGGGTGTTGAGCACGAAGGGTCCCTGGCGAATTTCCTCCGTGGGGGTGTTGGCCTCGCCGCCGATGCGGCGGTACAGGGCGTCCACACGGGCCAGCAGCTCCGCCGGGGAGAAGGGCTTGGTCACATAGTCGTCCGCGCCGGTCATCAGGCCCGTCACCTTGTCCATCTCCTGGGTCCGGGCGGTGAGCATGATGATGCCGATG
>CAZBOR010000048.1:0-12230 GCA_964493585.1 uncultured Oscillospiraceae bacterium | reverse complement strand
TGTGATTCCCGTTACCGAATCTGTCCGGTACCGTGGATGATGTATTTGTAGGTGCAGAGCTCCTCCAGACCCATGGGGCCGCGGGCGTGGAGCTTCTGGGTGGAGATGCCCATCTCACAGCCCAGGCCGAACTCGCCGCCATCGGTGAACCGGGTGGAGGCGTTGACATAGACGGCGGCGCTGTCCACGCGGGCGGTGAACACGCGGGCGGCGGCTTCGTCCTCGGTGACAATGGCCTCGGAGTGGCCCGTGGAATGAAGGGCGATATGCCCGATGGCTTCATCGAGACTGTCCACCACCTTCACCGCCAGAATGTAGTCCAGAAACTCCGTGTCAAAGTCCTGCGGTCCGGCCGGAACGGTCTGCAAAATCCCGTTGGCTCCGGGGTCCGCCCGTAGCTCCACCGGCGGCTTTCCGGCGGCCTGACGTTCCACTTGAAGCCGCTGGCGGACCATGGGAAGGAACGCCGCCGCCACGTCCCGATGGACCAGACAGACCTCCGCCGCGTTGCATACGGACGGGCGGCTGGCCTTGGCGTTTTCCAGGATGTTTAGGGCCATGTCCAGGTCCGCCGCCCGGTCCACATAGATGTGGCAGATGCCGGTGCCGGTCTGGATACAGGGGACCTTGGCGTTTTCCGTCACGGCGCGGATCAGGCCGGCGCCGCCCCGCGGGATCAGCAGGTCCACATAGCCCACGGCCTCCATCAGGTCTGTGGCGCTCTGGCGGGAGGTGTCCTCCACGAGATTGATGAGCGTTTCCGGCAGGCCCGTTTGCCGGAGCCCCTGCCGCAGTGCCGCTACAATGGCGCAGGCGGAGGAGAAGGCCTCCTTGCCGCCCCGCAGGACGCAGACGTTGCCGCTTTTCAGCGCCAGGGCCGCCGCGTCGGAGGTGACGTTGGGCCGGCTCTCGTAGATGATGGCCACCACGCCCATGGGAACCGCCACCTTTTCGATGACCAGACCATCGGCCCGCTCCGTCCGCCGCAGAACGGTCCCCACCGGATCGGGCAGCCGGGCAACCTGGCGGATACCGTCGGCCATGTCGCGGATGCGGCGCTCATTGAGGGCCAGCCGATCCAGCATCACATCGGAGATGCGGCCTCTGGCGGCGTCCAGGTCCCGCCGGTTTGCCTCCAGAATGGCCTCCGAGGAGGCCAGGAGCGCCGCCGCCATGGCCTCCAGGGCACGGTTTTTCGTGTCGGCGTCCGCTCCGGACAGGGCGGGAGCGGCGGCTCTGGCGGCGGTGAGAATTTCGATGGTGGTCATAAGGCCGGCTCCTTTCTGAGGAAACGGGTCCCCACGGGCTTTCCCTCCAAAACGTCATAGAGAACGCCGGGGTTCTGCCCGTTGGTGATAATCATGTCGCAGCCGCTGGCCGTGACCATGGCCGCCGCACCCAGCTTGGTGGTCATGCCGCCAGTGGCAAGCTCCGAGCCCTTCCCGCCGGCCAGAGCCCAGATGTCCCCGGTCAGCTCCCGCACGGTGCTGATGAGCCGGGCCGACGGGTCCCGGTGCGGGTCCGCAGTGTACAGGCCGTCAATGTCCGACAGCAGCACCAGCAGGTCCGCCTTGGCGTGGACCGCCACAATGGCGGCCAGGGTGTCGTTGTCCCCGATGCCGATTTCGTCGGTGACGATGGTGTCGTTTTCGTTGACGATGGGCAGCACGCCCAGCTCCAGCAGCCGAAACAGGGTGTTGCAGAAGTTCTCCCGGCCTCTGGGCTGGTCCAGGTCCTGTCCCGTCAGGAGGATCTGGGCCACGGTGTGGTTGTACTCGGAAAACAGCTTGTCGTAGATGTACATCAGCTCGCACTGGCCCACTGCGGCGGCGGCCTGCTTGGTGGGCATATCGCAAGGCCGGGATCGGAGACCGAGCTTGCCGACGCCCATGCCGATGGCCCCGGAGGACACCAGGATGATCTCATTTCCGGCGTTTTTCAGGTCGCTGAGGACCTTGCACAGCCGCTCCACCTGCCGGATATTCAGATGGCCCGATGGGTGGGCCAGGGTAGAGGTGCCGATCTTAATGCATATTCTCATGCTGCGAGTCTCCGTCCTTTTCGGATTCTTTGGGACCGGGCAGCCGGTCCTGGATGATTTGATGGATGGCGGGGAAGGCGTGGCTCAGACGGCGAACGCCCAGTCCGGGCCGGCGCTCGGCGAGCTGCTGCTGCCGCCGCTCCAGCATGGCCCGGCGCTCCATCAGCTCCTCCAATGTCTCCCCCAATCTGGCCTCCAGCCGCTCCCGACTGGCCTCCAGCCGCTGCTGACGGGCGGCCTTGGCCTGATGGATGCGCTGCTGGCTGCTTTCCAGGGCGGCGGAGACCCGCTCCCTGTGCTGGACGGCCCGCTCCTGGCTGGAGTCCTTCAGCTCATCCAGGCGGGCGTCTGCGGCCAGAGCGGTGCTGCCCAGCCGCTCGGAGATGCTGTCGCCCACGGCGGAGAGGGCCTCCGCCACCCGGTCCAGCTCGCCCAGACGCTTTTTCAGACCGATGATGGTCACCAGGGTCACGATCAGGTCCGCCGTGAACAGCCCGTAGAGCGCAATCAGCAGGACCACGCCCAGCGTGTGGGGCAGCCATTCCACCAGGGAAAACAGGAAGGGGTGCACCAGCCGCACCACAAAGGTCACGGCCAGCCCCCACATCAGGGAAAAGCTCAGACACACATAGCCGCCCAGATTCAGCGGCCGGTCGGAGTAATCCCACCAGCGGGTGTGAAAGACCTTCTCCAGGATCCATCCCCCGGCCAGCTCCACCGCCGTACACAGCAGCAGCCCGCCGAGAAACAGCAGCGGGAGATCATCGGCCACCGGCGCGAGCAGCACCAGAACGCCCAGCATCCCCACGCCGTAGATGGGACACACCGGGCCGTTGAGAAAGCCCCGGTTCACCACCTGGCCGGTGGTCAGAGCCACAAAGCTGACCTCCACGCACCAGCCCAGAAACGAATAGATCAAAAACAGACAAAGAAGCTCATATATGCTGTAATTCATGGGTTTCCTCCCCGATCGGTATCCATCGTGCGGCAGGGTCAGTTGAATTTGAAGATGTGGTTTGCAAAGCGGTATCCGGTGATTTCGGCCCGCCGTCCCGCCCGGCCCGGGAGGTTGCTGACCGCCGCCAGGGAGAACAGCCGGAGCCGCCGCCGAAGCTCCGGATGCTGCTCCAGAAGCTCCGCCCAGAGCTGCTTCTTCTTGGCCAGCGCCTCCGCCGTCCCGTCCAGATTCAGCAGGGTGGAGCAGATGGTCAGCATCATGGACAGATACCGGAACATATACCGTGCCAGCCGGGGCTGGGTCTGCCGGAGCGCTCTGAGATCATAATACCCGAACATCAGCCGGGTGATTAGGATCTGCTGGTCCACCCGCTGGACCATGACCCGTTCGTTCACCGACTGGTCCTGCCGCCCGATGAAGTAGCGGTACAGGTCCAGGTCTATGTAGTAAAGGCTTTTCACGGCGGGCAGGGGATAGTACACAAAGATATTGTCCACATAGAAGGTGTGCTTGGGCAGCTCCAGATGGATACTGCGGAGCAGCTCCGTCCGATAGATCACGGAGTGCATCAGCAGATACTGGCCCGTGCCGAAATGGCCGCAGTCCTCCCAGGTGAACAGCCGCTCCACGGGGAACACGCCCTTATAGTCCATGGAGCGGCGGGTATTGTCGGCCACGTGCTCATAGACGTAGTTGCAGATCATCAGATCCAGGGGTTCCGGCCCCTGGGACAGCTCCCGGAGCCGGGAGAGCATCACCTGCAGCGCGTCGGCGTCCAGCCAGTCGTCGGAATCCACCACCTTGTAATACATACCCCGGGCGAGGCGCAGGCCCTGGTTGACCCCCTCGCCGTGGCCGCCGTTGGGCTGGTGGATGGCCCGGACGATGTTCGGATAGTCTCTGGCGTACCGGTCGCAGATGGCCGGGGTGTCGTCCCTGGTGGAGCCGTCGTCGATCAGAAGGATCTCCACCTGGTCCCCGCCGAGCAGCAGGGAATCCACGCATTTTTCCATGTAGGCCGCGCTGTTGTAGCATGGCACGGCAAAGGTTATCAATTTCACACAATCGCTCCGTTTCGATGGCTTCATTTTCACCCTGCTATCCTAACGGATAAATATGAACAGACTATGAACAAAATCTTCAGAGCCGTTAAATCCCGGCGGAAGTTTTCAGAAAGGCCCGCTGCAAAACGGAATTGCAGCAGGCCCGCTCTGTTTTTACTTGTCCTCGTAAAATACCTTCATGGCCTTCCGGGTCATATAGCAGTCCAGGGTGGAGACCACCTCGATGGGCGCGTGCATGGACAGCACCGGAACTCCGACGTCCAGCGTCAGAATGTTGCGGTTGGCCATATACTGGGCCACGGTGCCGCCGCCGCCGGCGTCCACCTTTCCCAGCTCGCCGGACTGCCACACCACGCCTCCGGCGCTGCACAGCCGGCGGATCTTCGCCACAAACTCCGCCGGGGCCTCGGAGGAGCCGCCCTTGCCGCCGCCGCCGGTGTACTTCATAAAGCACGCGCCGCAGTTGATATGGGCGTTGTTTTCCTTGTCGCAGACATCCGGGAAGGAGGGGTCAAAGGCGTTGGTCACATCGGCGGACAGGCACTGGGAATTGCGAAGGCATTCCCGGAGCTTCACGTCCTGGGCGTCGCAGAGGCAGTCCATAAAGTATTCAAAGGCCTGGGACTCCATGCCCGTGACGCCCATGGAGCCGATCTCCTCCTTATCCGTGAGGCAGCAGACGGCGGTATAGGCGGGAATGTCCTCCAGCGCCAGCAGGGAGTCCAGGGCCGCGAAGGAGCAGCTTCGGTCGTCGTGGCCGTAGGCGGCGATGAGGCTCCGGTCAAAGCCGGAAAGACGGGCGTGGGAGGCGGGTACCAGGGTCAGCTCTGCGGAGAGAAAATCCTCCTCGACGATGCCGTAGGTCTCGTGGAGGTACATGAGGATCGCCAGCTTCACGCTGTCGCTGCCGTCCTCCTCCGGCAGCGGCACGGAGCCCACCAGGACGTTGAGGTTTTCCCCGGTGACGCCGTTGGACAGGGACTTTTTCATCTGGGCGTCCGCCAAATGGATCAGCAGATCGTTGACGATAAACACCGGCTCCTGCTCCTTCTCGCCGATGCAGATCTCCACTTCGGTGCCGTCCTGCTTCACCACCACGCCGTGGAGCGCCATGGGGACGGTGGTCCACTGGTATTTCTTGATGCCGCCGTAGTAGTGCGTCTGGAAAAAGGCGAGCTGGTCCTCCTCGTACAGCGGATTGGGCTTCAGGTCCAGCCGGGGATTGTCGATGTGGGCGGCGGAGATGCGCGTACCCTCGGACAGGGGCTTCCGGCCGATGACGGCCAGATTGATGGCCCGGTCATAGACGGTCTGATAGACTCTGGTGCCTGGGGTCATGGCCATGCCGGGCGTGTAGGGGACGAACCCCGCAGCCTCCGCCTGGCGGATGGCCTCCCGCACGGCCTCCCGTTCCGTCTTGGCCGCATCCAGAAAGGCCATATAGCGGCCTGTATAGGCGTCCATGGCCGCTTTGTCCTCCCGGGAGAGCACGGCATAGCCGTTGGTGGGCTTGTAGCAAAGGGCCTTGCGCTGGTTTTCATACTTGGATTCGCTCATAAAATACAGTCATCCTTTCTCAATCATATCAAGCAGCCGGTCGCAGCGGAGGGCAAATTCCTCCGGGGTTCCGGCGTCGTTGAACAGGGTATAGTCGCAGCGGGCTTCAAAGTATTCGTTTGGCCGCTGGGCGGAGATGCGGAGCCGGGCGTACTCCTCGGAGATGCCGTCCCGGACCATGAGCCGCCGGACCCGCACCTCCACAGGGGCGGTGACGGCGATGGTATACCGGCACCGCTGGGGCAGCGCCCCCTCCAGCAGATTGATGGCGTCGATGGCGGCAAGGGACACGCCCTTGGCCTCCGCCGCCCGGAGGCGCCGATCGGTCTCCTCCCGAATGTACCGTCCGGTGATGGCGTCCAGGTCCTTCAGCGCCTGGGCGTCCGCAAAGACTATGTTGCCCAGGGCCTTGCGGTCTAATTCGCCCTGCCGCACGGTACCGGGAAATCGGCCTTCCAGGTCCGCCAGCAGGGAGGAGTTGGTTTTCAGCAGCTCGTGATAGACCGCGTCCAGGTCCAGCGCGCAGCCGCCTCTGGCCTCGATGCGCCGGAGCAGCGTGGTCTTGCCGCTGCCGGTGGGTCCCGTGATACCGAGAATGGTCATGGAATGTCATCTCCTTGTACCAGATGGAAGCCCGCAGCCTTTTTCAGACGGTTGGCCACCGCGTAGGTGACGCCGCCGCCGGTGGGACAGCGGGCGTAGATGGTCTTGATCTCCGGACTGTCCAGGTCCCGCAGGGCGGAAAACAGGCCCTGGGCCAGCGTCTCCGGTCGGGCCTCCTCGCCATAGGCCAGGGCGTACCGGGCGGGATACAGGGGCAGCTCCTCCTGGAAGCACAGCACCCGGTCCTGGGGACCCAGATGCCGGAGGATGTAGCGGGCCGCGCCTTGGGCGCTCCCGGTGACGATGATGACCTCGCCGCATGGCGTGTAGTGGGTGTATTTCATACCCGGCGCACGGACCACCGCGTCCCGGGAAAGCTCGCCCACCACGGCCCGGTCGATGTCCAGCTCGCCCAGCACCGCCTCCAGGGCCTCCGGGGAGACGCCTCCGGGCCGAAGCAGCCGGGGCCGCTCGCCGGTCAGGTCCACGATGGTGGACTCCACGCCCACGGCGCAGGGGCCGCCGTCCACAATGGCGTCGATTTTCCCGGCCATATCGTGGAGCACGTGCTCCGCCGTGGTGGGGCTGGGCTTGCCGGAGAGATTGGCGGAGGGCGCGGCGATGGGGACTCCGGCCACGTGGATGATGGCCCGCGTCAGGGCGCTGTCCGGGCAGCGGATGCCCACGGTGGAAAGCCCCGCCGTGGTGCGGCGCGGCACATGGTCCCTGGCGTGCAGGATCAGGGTCAGAGGTCCGGGCCAGAACCGCTCCATCAGGGTCCGGGCACACTCCGGTATGGAATGGCAGAAGTCCTCCACCTGCTCCGGGCCGCAGACGTGCAGAATCAGGGGGTTGTCCTGGGGACGGCCCTTGGCCTCAAATATTTTCAGCACCGCGTCCGGATCCAGACCGTTGGCGCCCAGACCGTAGACGGTCTCCGTGGGAATCCCCAGCAGTCCGCCCCGGCGGATGATCTCCGCGCCGCGCTCCACGGTGTCCGGCGCGTCGGCGCGCAATATCACCGTGTTCATGCGCCGCGCTCCTGACTGAGCTTCTCCGCCTGGTCGGCGGTGATCAGAGCGTCGATGATCTCGTCCAGGTCCCCGTCCATGATTTCGCCGATCTTATAGAGGGTCAGGCCGATGCGGTGGTCCGTGACCCGCGACTGGGGAAAGTTATAGGTGCGTATCTTCTCGTTCCGCATTCCCATTCCCACCTGGCTGCGTTTTTCCGCAGACAGCTCTGCGGCCTGGGCCTCCTGCTGGGCCCGGTACAGCCGGGAGTAGAGAATTTTCATGGCCTTTTCCCGGTTCTGCACCTGGCTGCGCTCCTGCTGGCACTCCACCACGGTGTTGGTGGGCAGATGGATGAGCCGCACGGCGGAGGAGGTCTTGTTGATGTGCTGGCCGCCGGCCCCGGAGGAGCGGAACACCTCCATTTTGATGTCCGACGGGTCAAGGTCCACCTCCACCTCGTCCGCCTCCGGCATCACCGCCACGGTGGCGGTGGAGGTGTGGACCCGGCCGCCGGATTCCGTTTCCGGCACCCGCTGGACCCGGTGGACGCCGCTCTCGTATTTCATACGGGAGTAGACGTCCGCGCCGGAGATCATGCAGATCAGCTCCTTGACGCCGCCCAGCTCCGTTTCGTTGAAGGATGTCACCTCCACGGTCCAGCCGCGCTTTTCCGCGTACATACTGTACATCCGGTAGAGGGAGTGGGCGAACAGGGCGCTCTCCTCGCCGCCCACGCCGGCGCGGATCTCCAGGATCACGTTCTTGCCGTCGTTGGGGTCCTTGGGCAGCAGGAGGATCTTCAGCTCCTGCTCCAGAGCGGGCAGGGAGGTCTTGGCCTCGTTCAGCTCCGTCTGACAAAGCTCCCGCAGCTCCGGCTCCAGAGGCTCCGAGAGCATTTCCAGCATTTCGTCGATGGTGGCCCGCTGCTTGCGATAGCGGCGGAAGGCCGTTACCACCGGCTCCAGCTCCCGCTGTTCCTTCAGCAGCCGGGCTGCCTGCTTGGGATCGTCGTAGAAGTCCGGCCGGGTGGACATATCCTCCAGCTCCAGATAGCGGTTTTCCACCGCCGTTAGTTTGTCGAGCATATCATCATCACTCCTGATGTAGTTGGCGTTTGTTCCAAGCCGACATCTATCTTACCACACAAACGCGGCGGGGGCAACCCATTTTAACACTGGCGCAGGAGACGCACAAAGAATTTCGCGGCGTTGGCGGTGTTCTCCACCCGGATGCGCTCGTTGTTGCCGTGGACGGTGGCCTTTTCCGCCCCGGTGACGTGCTTGGCGGAGAAGCGGTAGACATTGGGGCAGATGTCCCGCCAGTGCCGGGAATCGGTGCTGGCCACCATCAGATAGGGCGTCACCACCGCTTCGGGCCAGGTGGCGCGGATGGCGTTTTGAAGCTGCTGCCAGCCCTGGGTCATATCGGAATCCGGTCTGGGGTCCGTGCTGCTCTGGGGGACGAGCTGTACCGCCGGGTCGCCGATTACGCGGCCCAGCCGGGCGATCACGGAGGCCGTGGTGTCGCCCCACAGGAGCCGCAGATTGGCCAGCATGGATGCCTCGGCGGGGATGACGTTCCCCACGGCGGAGCCCCGGCTCTGGGTCAGGGCGAAGGTGGTCCGGGAGGCGGCCTCCACCATGCCTCCCTGCCGCCGGAGCCAGCGGAAGTACAGGGGTCGCAGGACGTCCCGGTTGGCCAGCAGCAGCCGGGTGGAGAAGCCGCAGTAGCGGCCCATGGTGTCCACCATGGCGTCCAGGGCCTTTCCGCTGCGCTGGGGGAAGGGATGCTTTTCCACCCGTACCATGGCCCGGCACAGCCGGGGCAGCGGATCGTTCCGGGTGGGAACCGAGGCGTGGCCGCCGGGACCGGAGGCCGTGAAGCGCAGATTGACCACGCCCTTTTCTCCCACGCCCACCATGGCGCAGGGCATGGACGTGCCGGGGAAGAAGCCGTCCACGATGTCGCCGCCCTCGTCCAGCACGAAGGCCGGGCTGATGTGCCGCGCCGCGAACAGGTCCCGGATGGAGATGGCGGTGGGTCCCATGATCTCCTCCTCGCCGGACAGGGCGAAATAGATGTCGCGTTCGGGCCGGAACCCCGTGGAGATCAGATATTCCATGGCCTCCAGCACCCCGCAGAGCTGGTTTTTCATATCCAGCGCCCCGCGGCCCCAGAGGACCCCGTCCTCCAGCACCGCGTCGAAGGGCGGATGCGTCCAGGCGCACTCCTCCGCCGGGACCACGTCGTAGTGGGCGAGAAGCACCGCCGGCTGCCCCGGACTGCGGCCGCGCCATCGCAGAAGCAGTCCCGTGGTATCCACGCGCTCCACGGCGCAGGTCTGAAAGACCCTGGGGTACAGGGTGGGCAGCAGGGCGCGGAATTTTTCAAATTCCGCCTCCAGGCGCAGCGCGGGCGCGGAAACGGTGCGGCACCGCAGCATCGCCTGGAGATGGGCGACCGCCGCGTCGCTGTCGATGGGAATGTCCTCCGCCGGGACGGGGGAAGGCGCCGGCGGGCGGAACCGCCAGGCCCGGATCCCCAGGATCAGAAGCCCCAGCACCGCCAGAACGGGCAGAATCAGCATAAAACCTCTCCTTCGGACACAAAATGATACGGATATATAGTACATCATTTTGACACCGGGGTCAAATCATGCTATGATGGAAACAGAAAAATTTTTTTGGAGGAATCCCATATGGCGATTTTCAAGGATTTTATAGACCAGGTGGAGTTTCCGGCGGTGTGGGAGCTGCTGTCGGCGGAGGCCCGGGACATGGAGAACTACCGGGACGCCTGCCAGGGCATTTTCACGGAGCTGAAGGAGGCCGTACCCAAGGAGAACACCGCCGGCATGACCATCAAATTTGTGGTGGAGGAGCCGGAGTGGTCCTTTTACTTTGCGGACCAGGAGCCGGAGGAGGAAACGGAGGAGGAGGAAACAGCCGGCGTCCAGGTCTACGGCTTTGTGCCGGGAGACCCGGAGGGCTACGCCATCGGCCTCAAGCCGGCGGAGGTCCTGGTGGGGCTGAATGTGGATGCGGAGACAGCATCCGGCTATACGCCCACGGAGATCGTGGCCTACTGCATGGCGGAGATGATCTACACGGCCACGATGGCCTCCAGCGCCTACGGCACGGAGAAGGACATGGCGGGCGGCGGTCTGCTGGCCTCCCAGGTGTGTATGGACGAGGACATCCAGAACGTGGACCTGAGCGCGCTGCGCCGGGAGCTGGGGGCCATGCCCAAGCAGGACGAGGACTATAAGACAAAATACGGGTTTCTGTTCTGACCGGAGCTTTTTCCTGGTATAATGCCGTCCCGGACGCATATGCTACGGAGGCGTGTACGGCGGGAGGGAGCGAGGAGCATGAAACGGTTTATGATCGGGCTGGCGCTGCTGCTGGTGCTGGCGGGTACGGTATGGGCGGCCAGTCCGGAGGAGCAGGAGCGGCCGGTGGCGGGCTATGTGGCGCTGACCTTTGACGACGGGCCATCCGGGACCATGACGGAGGCGCTGCTGGACGGTCTATGGGACCGGGGCGCGCGGGCCACGTTCTTCCTCTGCGGCTACCGGATGGAGCAGTACCCGGCGCTGCTCCGGAGGTATGGACCGGAGGGCCATGAGCTGGGGGTCCATTCCACGGTCCACACGGACCTGACCCGGCTCCCGGCCGAGGCGGTCCGTGAGGATATGCGGGCAACCGCCCGGCGGATATGGGAGGCCACCGGCATCCGTCCGACGGTCATGCGGCCGCCGGGCGGCGCATATGATGACGCCGTGCAGCAGGCCGCCGGCGCAGAGGGCATGAGCGTGATCCTCTGGTCCGTGGACCCCAGGGACTGGGCCAGCCACGACGCCTCCGCCGTGCTGCACACGATGGCCCGCAGCGGCAGCGGCGACATCATCCTCATGCACGATATGTCCCACAGCTCCGTGCAGGCCGCTCTGGAGCTGGTGGATACCATGCAGGCGGAGGGGTATTGCTTTGTGACGGTCAGCGAGCTGGCGGCCCTGTCGGGCGTGGAGCTGGAGCCGGGCGCGGTCTACCGGCACTTCCGATGAAAAAGTGCTTTCCTTTTGCGGATTTTATGCTATAATAGCCGAGAGAGAAAAAATCCCATGGAAGGATGAACAAAATAATGCTTACCGGAAAAAATATCGTCATGGGCGTCACCGGCGGCATCGCCGCATGGAAGGCCTGCCTGATCCTCAACAAGCTGGTCGTGGACCTCCATGCCAACGTGGATGTCATCATGACCAAAAACGCGGAGACCTTTATCACGGAGCAGACCATCCGTACATTGTCCCGGAACATCGTCACCCGCGATATGTTCAAGGAGCCGGCGGTCTGGAGCGTGGAGCACATCTCCCTGGCGAGAAAGGCGGACTGCTTCCTGATCGCGCCCTGTACAGCCAATGTCATCGGCAAGATCGCCAACGGCATCGCCGACGATATGCTCACCACCACCGTCATGGCCACCCGCGCTCCGGTTGTCATAGCCCCGGCTATGAACGACGCCATGTATACCAACCCCATCATGCAGGGCAATATGCAGAAGCTGAAGGACCTGGGCCAGTACAAATTCATCGAGCCCCATGAGGGCGTTCTGGCCTATGGCGGCAAGGGAACCGGAGAGCTGGCCACCGCCGAGGAAATCGCGGAGTATATCGTCAACCTGATCGGAAACAAATAAGGAGGTACTTATTTTATGAAAATTTCGATTGTTTATTTCACATCCACCGGCCGCACCGCCGCCATGGCGGAGGAGATCAAGAAGGGCATCGCCGCTGCGGACGGGAGCATCGAGGTGGGGCTGTTCCCCATCACCGAGCTGACCAGCTACAACGAGGAGAACGTGGCCTTTGTCAACGACTCCGCCGCCGTCATTGTCGGCACGCCCGACTACTACGCCGCCGAGTCCAACCAGCTCAAGACCTGGCTGGACACCTGCCCCTGCAAGCTGGCGGATAAGCTCTGCGGCGCCTA
>CAZBOR010000047.1:5095-12462 GCA_964493585.1 uncultured Oscillospiraceae bacterium | reverse complement strand
GTAAAACAGCCCCAATGGTATCAAAGCAGCTTCTTGCGGGGAATCTGGTCGCCCACCTGATGCTCCGCGTCGGCGGACCAGGCGCAGGTATAGCAGGTGTCCTCGTGGCAGGCGGTGAACACGGCGGTGCAGAGCTTCCGATAGGTGTTGGTCACGGCCCACTGGACGGGGTAGATGCCGCTGCCATAGAGGCACAGGGTCTTGCCCGCCGGAATGGGAGGCAGCACCAGAGAGGAGATGGAGTCGTGGAAGAAGGTGTGTCCCTGGACCTTCGGGTCGTCCACACCGTAGTCCATGTAGACAATGTCGCCCTCCTCCCGGATCTTGTAGTCGAAGTAGACGTCCGCGCTCGGCGTGCCGATGGGCAGCTCGTCCAGGGGAATATAGGCGAAGGTGTTGTTCTCGTCGTGGTTGGGGCTGGCGAAGTAGCTCCTGCAGGTGTCCTCCACGCTGTAGGCCAGGGCCAGCACGATCCAGATGTCCACATGGCCCAGGAACGCAAGCTCTGTGCCGGGCGTGGTATAGGTCTTTTGCAGCTCCGCGGACGCACGGGCCACGCCGGCGGCGTCCCACTGGTATTGCAGCATGGGCTGGGCATTGGGAATGGGCGGGGTGAACATGGCAGACGGAACGCCGACGGCCTCCGCCAATTCATTTAAGTTTACGGTAAGCATGGAATACACTCCTTTGAAACGATGATAAATCTATGATAGCGTGGACGGGATATGGGGGCAATTATCAAAAACAGCGGGGACTTCTCAACTTCACGCGAGCAGTAAATTTGAGAAGTTTTCACAATATTTGAAGCTTGCGCTCCCGACTTTTTTGTGATATATGTTGATTATCTAAATAGAAGGAGGATTACCTATGCAAAAGAAATCACTGCTGGCCCTGCTGCTTGTCCTTTGTATGATGCTGGGCCTGCTTGCCGGCTGCGGCAGCGCCGAAACCAGCACGGCTGAGGCTTCTTCTGCGGAGTCCCAGACAGAGGCGGCCTCCGTCGCGGAGGAGGCCGAAGTGCAGGAGGAGCCCGCGGAGGAGGCCGAGGCGCCCGCCGAGGAGCCCGCGTCTGCGGCGGAGGAGGCCGAGGAGCCTGCCGCCGTCATGGGACCCTATGAGCCCAATGAGGATCATGTAGAGGTCACCATGCTGTTCCAGTATGCCGCGTTCTTCCAGGGCTTCTTCCCGGAGGGCTGGGCTTCCTCTCCCTGGTGGGAGGAGTTTGGCGAAGCGACCAATACCAGCTGGACGCTCCGTGAGGTCGCCAACACCGCCTGGCAGGAGAATGTGAACCTGCTGTGCGCCTCCGGTGATCTGCCCGATGTGGTCAGCAACATCGGCACCGTCTACAACGGCGGTCTGGCCCAGGCCATCCGCGATGAGATGATCGTGGACCTGGCGCCCTATTTGGAG
Organism: uncultured Oscillospiraceae bacterium; assembly: GCA_964493585.1. GTDB lineage: Bacteria > Bacillota > Clostridia > Oscillospirales > Oscillospiraceae > HGM13006. The sequence continues at coordinate 11,049 of CAZBOR010000047.1, read as the reverse complement.
GAGAATGCGCCGAATTATTTCAGCTATCTCACCACGGATGATTATACCGTAAAGACCATGCTCACCGACGACGGCGAGATCGGGTCCATGTCCGCTCTGGTGACGACCGTATACAGCGAGACGGACGGCCTGTGGATCCGCCAGGATTGGCTGGACGAGCTGGGTATGAGCATTCCCACCACGCCCGACGAGCTGGAGGAGGTCCTGATCGCGTTCCGTGACAGCTTCGGCGCTGACGTGGGCTTCTATCAGATGATCCGTTCCAACACCGGCCTGGTGGGGATCGACGCCGAGGGCATCTGGAACGCCTACGGTCCCACCAACTTCTATCTGGATGAGGACGGCAACGTGCAGTTCGGCCCCATGCAGGATTACTACTACGAGTATCTCCAGTTCCTGAAGAACCTGGCCTCGGAGGGAATGTTCCTGACCTCGGAGTTCACGGATAAGAGCTCTGCCGACCTGTTCGCCTCCGGCGGCATCGGCATCGAGGGCGACTCTCCCGACAATGTCCCCTCCTACATCTCCCTGCTGGATGAGGAGGAGCGGGCCAAGATCAATCTGGTTCCCATGCCTGCCCTGGGTGAGCCCTCCGAATACGGCACGCCTACCAGCCTGGTCACCGGAGCCAACGGCGGCGGCGGCGCGATCTCCATCTCCACCAACTGCGAAAACGTGGAGGCTGTGATCCATGCTCTGGACTACCTGTTCACCGAGGAGGGGTCCCTTCTGGCCTCCTTCGGCATCGAGGGCCTGACCTATGAGTATGTGGACGGCGAGCCCGTGTTTACCGAGCTGATTCTCAGCAACCCCGACGGCATCCCCGTCCAGGCCGCTACCGGCTACTGGAGCGATCCCGCTCTGCCGGGTCTGATCGTCTCTGAGCGTACCTGGACCAACTGGGATGACGTACAGAAGTCCGCCTACGGCATCTGGGAGACCGCCTACACGGGCAGCTCCATGACCCTGCCCACCGATTCCCTGTCCCTGACAGAGGAGGAGCAGGACAGCATCTCCGTGTACAAGAGCGACATGGTCACCTATGCCACCCAGTGGGTCAACGAGGTGATCTTCGGGGATACGGAGCTGACCGACGCGGAGATCGAGTCCTTCCAGCAGACCCTGGTGGACACCATGCACATCAACGAAATCATTGAGATTTATCAGGCCGCCTACGACCGCTTCCAGGAGCGTTCGCTTGGCTGATGGATGATAGTAGATTCGAGGTCCCCGGCCATCTGGCCGGGGACCTCTTTGCGCCATGGCGTAAGCGGCGGATATGCCAAGGCATATCCGCCGCTTACAGGAAAGAAGATTGTGAAAAGAAGGTTATTCAAAAGGACTCTTGGCGGGCTTGTCGCCGACCTTGACAGCGGGGTCATTGGAGGCGACGCAGTACCAGGTCTGACCGCCCTCCTTGTAGTACATGGTGTTGCAGTCCTTGCCGAAGGTCTTGGGCATATCGAACACGAACAGATAGTGGGCGCCTACCAGCTCCACCCAGATGTTCTTGCCGGAGCCGATCTCCTTGATCTCCACATCGCCCAGGGACATCTGGAAGGGATCGGGGTTGCCGCCGCCCAGCAGCGTCACCACAATGCGAACATCGTCGCCCTGCTCGGTGATGTCGAACTTCATCATGGGGTTGTCCTTCGGCTCCGCCACACGCCGCATGGGGATCAGGTCCAGGCTCTTGCCAAAGGGAGGCATATACATCAGGACCTTGTTGTCGATGAGCTTCTGCTGCAGGGCGATCATAGCCCAGCAGATGGAGTGGCCCTCGAACTCGATCGGCTCGCCGGAGGCGACATAGTCGTTGAAGTAGTCCTGAAGCGCCATGGCGCGCTCATCGGGCCACATCTTGGCAAAGCGCTCGGAATTGCGCCGGATGGAATCGGGGTCGGTGGGGAACTGAGGAGGACCGCCGGCGGGCTTTCCGCCGGGACCGCCGGGACCACCGGGGCCGCCAGGACCCTTACCGCCAGGACCGCCAGGACCGCCGGGGCCGCCGGGACCCTTACCACCGGGACCACCAGGACCGCCGCCGGGACCGCCGGGGCCGCCCTCCGCCACATAACCCAGGGCTGCTGCTACTTCATTAAAATTGATGCGTTTGATCTCATCAGCCATGATTGTATTCCTCCTGTTCTGCGGGATATACCCGCGGGGTGTTGTCGTTTCTAATTATTCACCATTTCCGCCGCGCCGTCAACTGATTTTTGGGAAATGAGAAAAGCGTGCAGAAAATGAAAAACTATCACAGAAAGTTCATGCGAATTTTGAGATTCTATGATATAATGGGATGGAAAGAGAAAAACGGGCTTTTTTGTTGGAAAACACCGGGAGGAAATCAATATGCTGGAAAAATGGTGTCGGGATTCGTCCGGACAGAACCCTGTGCTGCGGCTGGGTAGGAAGCTGGAGCGCCCGATCTCGGAGCAGCTCTACGGCCTGCTTGGGGCGCTGCTGTTCCGCTCCACGGAAATGGGCGAGGACATCTACGATGAAATGAACCATATTGGTCTGCCCATGCCGGAGGGGCGCTATCGGGTGGTGCTGTTTGCGCTGGAGGACCCGAACGTCATGTCGCTCTCCGGGCGGCAGCGGCACAACTGCCAGATCAACCTGTACTGCGCCATGCGGGAGCATTTTCAGACGGAGGCCGGGGACCGGCTGGACGGCTATCTGGTCCTGATGCTGGGCTATCTGCTGGGCATCCTGTATCCCGGCGATTCGCCGGAGCTGGTGGAGCAGCTCTGCCGGGAAACGGTGGACTATGCACAGCGGGTCCTGGGGATCCGGGTCCATGTGGCCATCGACACGCCCCACGAGGGCGCGGAGCAGATCGAGCGCTCCTATCAGAGCCTACAGGATGTGGAATACAGCCGCAGCTTCTATGCGGACCTGATCGACCAGGTCTATGTGACCCCGGAGAATATCATCCAGCGCATTACGGACGAGGACCAGCGGACCCGGTTTGAGCACACCTTTTTCCAGACGGCCACGCGGGTCTGCGGCGCGGTGCGGGCCGAGAACTGCGCGGCGGTGGAGGACTGCCTCCGGGAGCAGCTCCGGGCGATTGCGGAGAACTGCGTGGGTCTGCCCTATCCCAACGCCCTGAATCTGACGGTGAACCGGTTTATCACTCTGCTGCAATACCGTCTGGCGGAGGAGGATCTGGCGGACTGGCGCTATCTGGCGGAGCGGGACTTCAGCCGGGACCTGGTCTCCAGCGCCACATTGACAGAGTATCTGGCGGTCAGCGGCATCATCGCGCGGCAGCTTGTGGACCACGCCAAGACCCGCAGCGTCCAGCGGCATGACCGCCTGATGCACGATATACGCCAGTATGTGATCGAAAACGCCACGGATATGAACATGGGCCTCACCGCCGTGTCCAGGGAGTTCCGGATCAAGCCCAGGGAGCTGGCGGAGTCCTTCCGGGCCTATTTCGGGCAGAGCATCAACGATGTGATCCACCTGGCCCGTGTGAAGCGGGCCAAGGAGCTGCTGCTCACCACGGACGACTCCGTGCAGAGCATCGCCGAGGCCGTGGGCTATTGCAGCCTTGCCACCATGTACCGGGCCTTCTCCAATGTGGAGGGCGTGGCGCCGGGACAGTTCCGCCAGCGCCGGGGCAGCTGATTTTATTCCGGCAGGGGCTTTTCAATTCCCGCACAGGCTTTTCAAAATTTACGCAAAGTTCGGAGTATGCCGTAAAACGCATAAAACTCCGAACTTTTTTGCAAAATAGTCCCCTTGACTTTTGGCCGACAGCCTGTATACTTATAGTTGAAAGTATCTGCGGCGCACCGCCGCGGAGCATTAGTAAAGGAGGAATCACATTGAGCAAGAAATACACCGCAGAGCAATATGCGGACCGTTGCCTCATCATCCGTGAAGTCCAGAACGTGGTGGGTAAGGTAGCACACTGCGATATGCTGGCGGATTATGACATCAGCCCGAAGTTCTGGAGCAAGGCTGACGACATCTGCCTGGGCTTTAACAACGGCTACTACAAGGGACATGACGCCGTGATGGGCTACTATGCCGAGAAGCTGGCAAACTCCAAGAAGCTCACAAAGCAGGTCATGGAAAAGTGGAAGGACCACAAGGACGTGAAGGGCAAGACCGAGGAAGAGATGTACGGCGCCGGCTACGTCAAGGGTACCGATATGCACACCCCCATCATCGAGGTGGCCGAGGATATGAAGAGCGCCAAGGCCCTGTGGCAGTTCCAGGCGGCTGACACCCGCGTCACCACCAAGGGTCCCCTGTCCATCTGGAAGATCGGCTACATGGCCGCCGACCTGGTGGAAGAGGACGGCGAGTGGAAGATCAAAAACCTGCTCTACGCCCTGGACATCGACCATCCCTGCGCCGAGCCCTGGACGGAGCCCAGCAAATATCAGGACGATCCTGAGTACGCCTCCTTCAACATTCCCGAACCGGTGCCGCCCATTCAGGCGGAGGTCTACAAGGCGTATTCCGTAGACCGGCCCTATCAGGAGCCGCCCAGAATGCCGGAGCCGTACACCACCCTGGCTGAGACCTTCAGCTACGGAATTTGAGAGGAGGTTCATCATGGAGTTCAAATATACAAGCCACGAGGCCTTCGGCGGTACCTATGACAGATACGAGTATCAGTCCATGATACACATGAAGCCGAGCAAGTCCAAGCCGGAGGATTTCACGCCCGAAGTCCGCGCATGGCGCGCCTATCAGGTGGAGGAGGTCAAGAAGGTCCTCTCCAAGCGCTCCTATCTGGAGCAGGCCAACCGCCGGCAGGAGATCATCGACACCCTCTGGACAAAGGAGCAGGCGGACACCGCCACCTATGGCCGTAACTGGGGCTACTATGTCGGGCTTGACAACATCCGCAAATACTATGTGGACGGCAACAAGTTCGGCGGCGTCGGCACCGACGTCTGCCATCCCTTCACGACCTATATGATCGTGATTGCCGATGACAACAAGACCGCGCAGGCCACATGGTATTCCATCGGCTATGAGATCAACCCCGCCAACGGCAAGGACACCGACTGCTACTGGGACAACCAGCGCTGCGGCGCGGACCTGGTGCTGGAGGGCGACGAGTGGAAGATCTGGCACTACTTTGCCGGAACAGACTTTGCCCTGCGTCCCGGTTTCCCCTATGCTTCCCTCAAGACCGAGGAAACCACGCCCTGCGACAAGTATCTGGAGCAGGAATTTGGCGAGCCTACGGAGAAATTCAACGCATATACTTCCTTCTACAACTACTTCCCCTATCCTGAGCTCACCATGGAACACGCAACCTTCGCGGATGCCATCAGCAACGGCCCTGAGGGCAATCCCAACTACAAAAAGGGCTAAGGAGGTAAGAAGATGAGAAAAAACATTGATTTGGAGACAAAGCTCGCCATCATCGAGGCGGGTCAAAATGTAGAAAAGGTCCATGCCTGGCACGCGATCCTCCACGCCTCCGGCCATACCACCGAGGAGATCGAGACCTTCTGGTCCAAGTACCGGGACGACCTGTACTGGGGCTACAATATGACCGGTAACTATGGCCGCGACGAGGTCATGACCAACTGGGCCAACGGCCTGGAGGGCGGCGGCCGGCGTATGTTCGAGGTGTTCAACGAGATGTACCCCGAAACCGAGAATATGGACCCGCTGCCCCTGTCGGAGTATTCCCTCCATGCCATCGGCACTCCCATCGTCGAGGTGGGCGAGGATCTCAAGACCGCCCGCGCCCTGTATTATTCCACGGGTATGCTCTACCGCCGGATCTCCACCAGCGGCAAGCAGATGGCCGTGTGGATGCTGGAGCGGTACGGCGAGGATTACGTCCGTGAGGATGGCTTCTGGAAGATCGTACACGAGTGCGTGCTCAACGACGCCGGCGGCGCACAGGATGTGACCAACTTTGCCATCGACTGCTATAACAAGTGGGCCGGACCCATGGGTGG
>CAZBOR010000047.1:0-4995 GCA_964493585.1 uncultured Oscillospiraceae bacterium | reverse complement strand
TCGCCCAAGAAGGGCCAGGCCTATTCCAAGATGGCCGCAGGTCCCCAGCAGGGCCGGCTGCCCGCTTCCCACAAGACATGGAATCCCGTGCAGCCCGCACAGGACTCCACCCCCTGGCCGGAGCCCTTTGTCACGCTGGACGATGTAAAGACCCACTACTGCGTGGGCCTGGGCGAGAACAAGGGCGCACAGCCCAAGAAGAAGCCCTGATTGTGCAAAACGGTATAATTCCGGCGGCAGATGCCGCCGGAATTATTCTGAAAAACAGGAGGTGCTGGATTGTATCGAAAGCTGATTCCCTATCTTGCGAAATACCGGGCGCTCCTCTTGGGGAGCAGTCTCTGTTCTGTGCTTGAGGCCATCTTTGAGCTGACCATTCCGCTGCTGCTGGCGGAGCTGCTGGACGTGGGCGTGGTCAGCGGCAATATCCGCTATACGCTGCTGCTGGGCGCGGGAATGCTGGGCCTGGCGGTCCTGGTGTTTTTCTGCGGCATCCTCTCCATCCGTCTGGCGACCAAGGCGGGTACCGGCTTCAGCGCGGACCTGCGGCAGGCGCAGTTTGCCCATGTGCAGAAATTCTCCTTCCGGAGCCTGGAGAAGTTCGGCTCCCCCAGCCTGATTACCCGCATGACCACCGATGTGACCGCCACCCAGACCGCCATGTTCCAATGTGTCAAGCAGGTGGTCCGGTCCTTCTCCATGGTCCTGGTGGCGGCGATCATGGCCTGCCGGCTCAGCACGCAGCTCTCCGTCATGTTCGTGGTCCTGGTACCCGTCATGGCCGTGCTGCTGGTGGTCATTGTGCGTCGGTCCAGACCTCTTTACCGGGAGCTCCAGGAGCAGACCGACGTGCTCAATCGCGTGACCCAGGAAAATCTGACGGGCATCCGCACCGTGAAGGCCTACGTGCGCCAGCGGCAGCAGATGACGCTGTTCTCCCAGGCCAACGGCGGCGTATTCCGGGCGTCGGACCGGGCCTATGGCCTGTCCGCCATCAGCACGCCCATGATGACGCTGTTTACCTATGGGGCCATGCTGGTGCTGCTGGGCTACGGCGGCTCTCTGGTGATCGGCGGTCAGGCCACCATCGGCGAGCTGACGGGCTTTATCACCTATGTGACCCAGATTTTCGCCCAGCTCCTGTCCTTCTCCAACGCGGTGCTGCTGCTGAACCGCTCCATGATCTCCGCCCAGCGTATCAACGAGGTGCTCGATGAGCAGCCGGAGCTGTCCGACGGCGGATTTTCCGGCGAGGTGGAAAACGGCGAGGTGGAGTTTGACCATGTGACCTTCTCCTACAGCGCCGGCGGCCCGGTGCTGGAGAACATCTCCTTCCGGGCGAAGGCGGGCCAGGTCATCGGTATCGTGGGCGGCACCGGGTCCTCCAAGTCCACGCTGGTCCAGATGATCCCCCGGCTCTACGATGTGGATTCCGGCGCGGTCCGCGTGGGCGGCAGGGACGTGCGGGAGTACCGCATGGACCGACTGCGCCGGGGTGTGGCCATCGTGCTGCAAACCAACACCCTGTTCTCCGGGACCATCCGGGAGAATCTGCTGTGGGGCGACGAGGACGCCACGGACGCGGAGCTGGAGGCGGCCTGCCGGCGCTCTGCGGCGGCGGAGTTCATCCACCGGTTCCCGGAGGGCTATGACACCAGACTGGGTCAGGACGGCGTCAACCTGTCCGGCGGCCAGCGCCAGCGGCTGTGTCTGGCCAGGGCGCTGCTTCAGAGGCCCAAGGTCCTGATCCTGGACGACAGCACCAGCGCTGTGGATATGCAGACGGACGCGGAGATATGGCGGGGCCTGCGGAGTCTGACGGATACCACCGTCTTTATCATCGCCCAGCGCATCCGGTCTGTCCGGGACGCGGACCAGATCCTGGTGATGGATCAGGGCGGCATCTCCGCCCGCGGCAGCCACGACGAGCTGCTGCGGTGCAGCGAGATCTACCGGCAGATGGCCATCAGCCAGCAGGAGGGAGGAAGTACCGTTGAAGAACAGTAAGACATCCATCTGGGATCCCGTCCGATTCCTGCTGGGCTATATCCGCAGGAGCGGCTGGCTGACGGCCTTTTGCGTGCTGTGCGTGATCCTGACCTCGGTCTCCAGCATCGCCGCGCCCTACCTTCTCAAGCCCATTGTCAGCGTCTACATCCCCAGCGGCGATGTGGAGGGGCTCCTGCGGACCGTGGGCCTGCTGGGTGCGGTGTATCTTATGGGCGTGGCGGCCTCCTGGCTGTCGGCGCGGCTGATGATACGCATTTCCCAGAGGACCACCTATGCCATCCGGGAGGATCTGTTCGCCAAGCTCCAGCGGCTCCCCCTGGAATATCTGGACAAAGGGACCCACGGGAATCTGATGAGCTGCTTTACCGGGGACATCGAGACCATCAACGACGCGGTGAACACGGCCCTCAACAATATCCTCAGCGGCGTCATCACCTTTGTGGGCGTCCTTATTATGATGCTTTGGCTCAACCCGTACCTGACGCTCATCAGCGCGGTGTTCCTGGTGGCCATGTATTTCATCGTGAAGATCTCCGGGCGCAAGAGCCGCTTCTATTTTGGCCGCCAGCAGAGCTATCTGGGCGCGCTGAACGGCTTTATCCAGGAGATGATCTCCGGCCAGAAGGTGGTGCAGGTGACGAACCATCAGGCTGCCGCCGCAGAGGGCTTCCGGCAGCGCAATACGGGCCTGTCGGAGAGCACGAACGCGGCGCAGATATTTGCCGGGTCCGTGATGCCCGCCCTGGGCGGCACCGCCTCCATCAATACGGCGGTGAGCTGCTGCATCGGCGCGGTGTTTGTCATTCTGGGCCGGATGGATCTGGGGTCCCTGATCGCCTATTCCCAGTATCTGGCCCAGGCGGGACGGCCGGTGGCGACCATATCCTCCCAATTCAATCTGATCCTGGCGGCCACGGCGGGCATTGAGCGCATTATGGACGTGCTGGCCCAGCCGGAGGAGCCTGCGGGCGGCAGCGTCACCCTGGAGCGGTCGGAAACGGGACTGTGCTGGCAGGATGGCGCGGACCGGTACCCGGTCCGGGGCGGAATCTCCTTCCGGAATGTGTCCTTCGGCTATGTGCCGGGACAGATGGTGCTCCGGGATGTCTCCTTCTCGGCGGAGCCGGGACAGAAGATCGCCCTGGTGGGGTCCACGGGCGCGGGCAAGACCACGATTTTGAACCTGCTCATGGGCTTCTACACGCCCAGCGGCGGACAGATCACCTATGACGGCCTGCCGCTGGAGCGCCTTCGCCGGGATGATCTGCGGCGGAGCTTCAGCATGGTGCTCCAGGACACCCACCTGTTCCACGGGACGGTCCGGGAGAACATTCGCTTTGGACGGCCGGAGGCCCGGGACGCGGAGGTGGAGGAGGCGGCCAAAGCCGCCAGCGCGGACTATTTCATCCGCCATCTGCCCCAGGGCTATGACACGATGCTGTCCGCCGACGGCGGCAACCTCTCCGCCGGGCAGCGGCAGCTGATCGCCATCGCCCGCAGCGCCGTGGCGGAGCCTGCGGTGCTGCTGCTGGACGAGGCCACGGCGTCGCTGGACACCTGGACCGAGCATCAGATCGAGCTGGGATTGAACCGCCTCATGACGGGCAAGACGGTGTTCATCATCGCCCATCGGCTCAGCACCGTACGCAACGCCGACTGCATCCTGGTGCTGGAGCACGGTCAGGTGCTGGAGCGCGGCACCCATCAGCAGCTCCTGGACCTGCGGGGCCGGTATTACGAGCTGTATACGGGACGCTCGGAGCTGCAATAGCATGACGCCTGCCGCGTTTGCGGCAGGCGCATTTCAGAATGTCTGCAAACCCCGGAATTCCACTGATTTTATGGCATGATACCGTAAATCAAAAAGACAGGGAAAAGCGCTACAGAATGTTGAAGTAATAGGGGATCTCCATCCGCGACAGGTGCTTCAGCATGGCCTGAAGCTCCAGATTCCGGCGGACAAATTCCTCGCTGTCCCGCTGGCGGCAGCTCTCCAGCAGCGGCGGAAACTGGATGGAAACATCATCGGATTCCGTATGCCGCAGGGCCAGCCCTAAAAATCCCTCGTGGCAGTCCCAGAGACGCTGGGCGCTGTTTGCCTTTTCGCAGGCGCCCGCGTGATCCCCCAGGGCGCAGCGGGTTTCCGCCTGCTCCAGCAATAGGGCGGCATCCCGGCAGATGCGGTTTACCCGCCAGGTGCTCCAGGTGCAGAAGCCCACGATGACGGCCAGCAGGATGCCGGCGGTCAGCAGCTTTTTCATGTGGCGGCCTCCTTTTTGACCAGATGGGTCCGTCCGCTCCTGGTGGCGGTGAGAAGAAACACGTCCCTTTGGGCGGTCCGGGCCTCGGCGAGCCGGGATCGAAGCCATGCGGCGTCAAAGCCCAGGAGCGCCAGATTGTCCGCCAGCACCCGGCCGTCGCTGACCACGGTGACGGGAAGCTCCAGGAGCGATGTGGTCCGGCCCGCATCCCCGGCGGTCAGGGGCGCGTATTGGGGATAGAGAAAGGTGGAGAGCTGGCCGTTGGTCTCCAGCACGGCGAATTTCACCTGGGACACGTCTAAAATGTCCTTTTGCCGGAGGTATTCGCTCAGCTCGTCCATGGTCACTCGGCTTCTCGCCATGGCCCTCTGGTCGATGTTTCCGTCCACAATGAGCAGCACCGGCTTGCCGCAGAGGAACGACCGAAAGCGGATGGACCGGAGGGACACCTCGGAGATCACCAGCTCCAGGGCCAGCAGTGTAAGGATGGGGATCACCCCGGAGAGCAGGGGAATGCCGATGTCCTGCATCGGCACCGCCGCCAGATCCGAGATCAGGATCGCCACCACCAGCTCCGTCGGCTCCAGCTCGCCCATCTGACGCTTGCCCATGACCCGCAGCGTCACCACAATGACCAGATACAGGATCACAGTCCGAAGGAAGGAAATATACATATCATCACCGGGCATAGTGTATCCGCTTTTTTCTGAAAAATCCATTGACA
>CAZBOR010000046.1:0-13034 GCA_964493585.1 uncultured Oscillospiraceae bacterium | reverse complement strand
TGTCCCACGACCGGTACTTCATCGACCAGTTTGCCGACCGGATCTGGGAGCTGGAAAGCGGAAAAATCTCCGATTTTCAGGGGAACTACCGGCAATACCGGGCCATGAAGCAGCGGCTTCCGCCGCAGCAGACGGCAAAACCCAAGGAGAAGAAGCAGCGGGAGCTCACAGAGGAAGCGGCAAAGAAGAAAAACACCAGAAATCTTGAGAAGCAGATTGCCCGGCTGGAACGAGAGATCGAAAAGCAGGAGGCGCTGCTCTCGGACTACGACGGACAGATCCAGGCGGCGGCCACGGACTACGAGGCGCTGCGCCGGCTGATGGAGGAAAAAGAAGCGGCTCAGGGGACGCTGGACGAGATGTACGCCCAATGGGAGGCGCTTTCTGCGGAGATGGAGGGCTGAGATGATAAGACGTTGGCTGCCGGCGCTGAGCTTTTTCCTGGCGGGTATCGTCATGCTGCTGCTTCCCATCCATATGCAGATGACCGGAGCGGTGCTGTGCCTGCTGGGGAGCGCCATGGGACTTTGCGCCCTGCTGCGAAAGCGGGGACAGGCGGCGCGTCTGAGACAGATACTCACCATATTGGCGGCGGCGGGGGTTGTGATTCTGATGGCCTGTATGAATATCATCACCACCAGCGGCCAGACCGACTGGGACCGGGCGGAAAGGGCGGAGTACGCCATTGTGCTGGGGGCGTCGGTGAACGAGGACGGCGGGGCCTCCCGCATTATGAGGCAGAGGCTCCGGGCGGCGCTGGAGTTTATGGACCGGAACCCCGACGCCATGGTGATTTTGTCCGGGGGACAGGGCGGCAGCGAGCCGATTTCCGAGGCCCGGTGTATGTACAACACGCTGTTGGAGATGGGCGCGGACCGGGAGCGCCTGCTCCTGGAGCCGGAGAGCAGCACCACGCGGGAGAATCTTCGCAACAGCTTTGCCATCATCGAGGCCCGCGGCGGCACGGACCGGCCCGTGGCTCTGATTACCAGCGAATTTCACCAGCGCCGGGCGGCGTTTATTGCCGACAGCGTGGAGATGGACACCTGTCCGGTGTCGGGACATACGGACCGGTGGTTTTACCGGGTCAATTACACGCTGCGGGAGGTATTTGCCTTTGTGAAGGCGTTTTTCCAAAGCGGTGCGGATTGACTTCTGTGGAAATGGGAAGTATAATGCGTATCGTAGAAACTCCAAAATTGAAAGGAATGGGATAAAACCATGAGTGAAGCGTGCAACGGCAACTGCTCCGGCTGCGCCGAGACCTGTGACAGCCGTCAGGCGGAAAGCCTGCTGGCCCAGGCGAATCCCCTGTCCAGCGTAAAAAAGATCGTGGCGGTGGTCAGCGGCAAGGGCGGCGTGGGCAAGTCCACCGTGACCTCCATGCTGGCGGTGGAGCTGAGCCGTCGTGGGTATAAGACGGCGGTGCTGGATGCGGACATCACCGGACCGTCCATCCCCAAGGCGCTGAATATCCAGGGCCGTCCCTCAGGCTGTGAGGAGGGGATGCTGCCCATCCCGTCGGAAACGGGCATCGAGGTCATGAGCATCAACCTGCTGCTGGAAAACGACACCGACCCGGTGATCTGGCGCGGCCCCATTCTGGGCGGCGTGGTAAAGCAGTTCTGGACCGATGTGGTCTGGAAGGACGTGGACTATCTTCTGGTGGATATGCCGCCCGGCACCGGAGATGTGCCGCTGACGGTGTTCCAGAGTCTGCCTGTGGACGGCGTGGTGGTTGTGACCTCCCCCCAGGATCTGGTGTCCATGATCGTGAAAAAGGCCGTCAACATGGCCGGAATGATGAATGTTCCGGTGCTGGGCCTGGTGGAGAATTACAGCTATCTGAAATGTCCCCACTGCGGTCGAGAGATTCCGGTGTTTGGGAAAAGCCGCATTGACGCGGTGGCGGCGGAGCTGGGCCTGCCGGTGCTGGCCAAGCTGCCCATGGACCCGCTGGTGGCCCAGGCCATGGACGAGGGCCTGCTGGAGCACGCCAAGGTGGACGCCATCGCCCCTGCGGCGGACGCCATTGAAAAGCTGTAGGCAAAGCCGGGATGCGGACGCATCCCGGCGATATTTATTCCAAAGCGCCGGACAGGGGATTCCTGCCCGGCGTTTTCTACGCGATGATACTGCCGCTGGCGGTGATGCGGGCGGCCAGATGTCCCAGCCCGTCGGTGACGGAGATCTCATAGTACACCGAGGTGCGGCCCTCCCGGATCTTTTCGGCCCGTGCGGTGAGGGTGTCTCCCTGGGCGGCCCGGAGAAAGGTGATCTGGCTGGTGGTGGACACCGTGGGGCGCTTCCCAAAGTTGGACGCCACCGCGAAAGCGAAGTCCCCCAGCATGAACAGCACGCCGCCCATGACGTTCCCCATGGCGTTCCGGTGGCGGTCCGTCAGGGCCAGGGAGCAGACCGCGTAATCCTCCCCCAGCGCCTCGATGACCGCGCCGTTCTCCGTGGCGAACCGGTCGTTTTTGAAAAATGCCTGTGCTTCCTCCAGCCTTGTCATAGAGCGTCCTCCCAAATATCCTGTAAAAATTGTCGAAATGCGGTGGGCAGCGCCATCTCCCGGAGGACGGTTTCCCGGCCGGCCCAGATAAATTCCCGGTTTTCGCTGGCACAGTGGAGCCGCGCCCCGGTCATGTCCCACTGGATGTGGGTGAAAATGTGGGTGCGGGCCACGGTTTTTTCCAGAAATTGCGGCTGAAGGCCCCAGTCCTCCGCGGCTTGAATGATGTCCGCCGCGCAGAGGGTCCCCGGCAGATGGGGAAATTCATACAGTCCCGCCAGGAGCCCCTTGGCCGGACGCCTCCGCAGGGCCACATGGTCCCCGCAGGTCAGCAGGAATACCGTCATCTCCTGCCGCGTTCGGGGCCGCTTTGTCGCCCGGACGGGCAGCTCTCCGGCGGTGTTTCTCCGGCGAGCCAGACACAGCTCGCCCAGGGGACAGACCTCGCAGCGGGGCGCGCCGTTGGGGACACAGACCGTGGCGCCCAGCTCCATGAGGCTCTGGGTGAAGGTTCCGGCCTCCTCCGGGTATATCTCCTCCAGCATCCGGGAGAAGCGGCCCTTGACCCGCTGGTCATCGGTGCAGCCATGGTCGTCCAGAACACGGCTCACCACCCGGAGCACGTTGCCGTCCACCGCCGGGGTCCTTGCGTCAAAGCAGATGGAGCAGATGGCGCCTGCCGTATAGTCCCCGATTCCGGGCAGGGCGCGGACGGCGGCATAGTCCCTGGGAAACACGCCTCCGTGCTCCTCCTGGATGATCCGGGCGGCCCGACGGAGGTTCCGCGCCCGGCTGTAATAGCCAAGGCCCTCCCACAGCTTCAGAAGCTCCGTTTCCTCCGCCTCCGCCAGAGCCGCGATGTCCGGGAGCCGCGCCAGAAACCGGGTGTAGTAGCCCTTGACCGCCTCCACACGGGTCTGCTGGAGCATGATCTCCGACAGCCAGACGTGATATGGCTCCCGGTCCCGTCGCCACGGCAGGTCCCGCCTGTTTTCCGCGAACCAGGGCGGCAGCAGCAGGGGCAGCTCCTGAAGCGGCGCGCCCATCAGCGGTTGTCCACCGTTTCGGGATACAGGTCGTGATTGGACAGGCGGTTCCAGGCCACCTGCTCCCAGGGGGTCCCAGGCCGCCCGTAGTTGCAGTAGGGGTCGATGGAGATGCCGCCGCGGGGCGTGAACCTGCCCCAGACCTCGATGTATTTGGGGTCCATCAGGGCGATCAGATCCTTCATAATGATGTTCACGCAGTCCTCGTGGAAATCCCCGTGGTTGCGGAAGGAGAAGAGATAGAGCTTGAGACTCTTGCTCTCCACCATCCTCACATCCGGCACATAGCTGATATAGATGGCGGCAAAGTCCGGCTGGCCCGTCATGGGGCACAGGCTGGTAAACTCCGGGCAGTTGAATTTCACAAAGTAGTCGTGTTCCCGGTGCTTGTTGACAAAGGTTTCCAATACCTCCGGGGCGTAGTCCGTGGGGTATGTTACCTGGCGGCTGCCCAGCGCCGTGACGCCGGACAGCTCATCTTTTGTTCTGCCGGATGCCATCAGAATTCCTCCTTCAAAAGCGGGTCCGTGACGCCGTTCTTCTCAAACGCGGTCCTGCGGTCGATGCAGGTGCCGCAGACCCCGCATGGCCTGTCGCCGCCCTCGTAGCAGCTCCAGGTCAGCTCGTAGGGGACGCCCAGGGCCAGTCCCTGCCGGACCACCTCCGCCTTGGGGACGGAGACAAAGGGGGCCTCCAGATGGAGCTGGCCTCCGGTACCCTCCCGGATGGCCTGATCCATGGCGGAGACGAATTGCAGGGAGCAGTCGGGATAGGCGGCGCCTGCGGCGTCGTCGGCGTGCGCGCCGTACATGAGGACGTCGCAGCCGTGGCTCAGGGCCACGCTGGCGGCGGCGGAGAGGAACAGCCCGTTGCGGAAGGGTACATAGGTGGACACCGGGGCCTTCCCGCCGGTCCGTCGGATCTGCGCCGCGTAGCTCTCCTGGGGGATGGCCTCGGTGGACTGCTTCAGGAGGCTGCAATTACTGTCGGCGAAGATCGCGCTGAGGTCCAGCTCCAGCCGGCGGACCCCATAGTATTCGGCCACCGCCTGGGCCGCCCGAATTTCCCGGTCGTGCTTTTGCCCGTAGTAGATGGACAGGGCCAGCACGTTTTCCGCGCCCGCATCCCGGACGGCCAATCCCAGACAGGTGGTGGAATCCACCCCGCCGCTGGACAGTACGAGGATCTTCATTTCAGCAGCGCCTCCATTCTGAGCTGTAGCATGGGGTCCGTCTCAAAGCGGCCCCGATAGGTTTCGGTGACGGTTTTCGTGCCGGGCTTTCGGATGCCGCGGGCGGTCATGCAGCTATGGCATCCGGAGATGACAACCGCCACGTCCTCGCTGCCCGTGACCATGGAGAGGATCTCCGCGATGTCCCGGCCCAGGCGCTCCTGGAGCTGGAGCCGCCGGGCGGCCATGTCCGCGATGCGGGCGATTTTGCTCAGCCCGATGAGCCGGTCTTTGGGGAAGTAGGCCACGGACACCTTCATGTCGTACATCAGCGCCAGATGGTGCTCGCAGTAGGAGAACACGTCGATGTCCCTCACCACCACCATATCCCGGTCCGGTCCCGGCTCCTGGGAGAAGGTCTTGCCGAACATCTCGGCGATCTCCCGGTTGGTGTAGTTCATGCCCGCAAAGACCTCGGCGTACATTTTTGCCACCCGCTGGGGCGTCTCCCGCAGACCCTCCCGGTCCGGGTCGTCGCCCAGGGCCTCCAAAATGCCCCGGACGTGGGTGGCTATGGCTTTTTCGTCGATCATTTTATACACCTCGCTGATTGGGGTCCCAGATGAATTTGTGGAGCTGGAGCTGAAGGGTCACATCCGTCAACCGGCGCTCCTTCATAAATTCCACCATTTGGGCGGGCGGGAGCTGGCCGAACACAGGGCTGAGATAGACCCGCGTGCGTGCGGTGAGGCGGTACGCCTCTATGACCTCCAGAGCGCGCTCCAGATCCTCCCGGCTGCCGCAGACAAATTTGACCGTGTCCCGGCGGTCCAGAAGGAGGAGGTTTTCGGCGTGCATGAACTGCTCCATGCCGCTGCCGGGCAGCTTATAGTCCATGGTGAAGGACGGGCGGCCGGGAATGTCGAGAAAGGGGCTCAGGGGCAGACTGCCGTTGGTTTCCACCTCCACATAGCGCTCCCGGTCCCGGCACAGCAGGGAAAGGAGACCATAGATGTCCGGCTGAAGCAGCGGTTCCCCGCCGGTGACGGTGACGTTTGCCGCGCCGCTTTCTCTGGCCGCCCGATCGAGCTCGGCTCCGGTCATGTCCACGGCGGGCGCGCCGGGGACGTTGGCCCAGCGGGTGTCGCAGTAGCCACAGCTCAGATTGCAGCCCATGAAGCGGATAAAGAACGCGAGCTGTCCGGCCCTGGGGCCTTCGCCGTTGATGCTGAGAAAGGTCTCAGCAACCTGATAGCTGGACAATGTGCGGTCCCTCCTGTTCTCCGTCATAGCGGGCGCAGCTTGTGGGCGTTTCATAGACCGTGACCGCCCGGACCGGGAGGCCCGCCGCAGCGAGCTGGTCGTAAAAATACCGGGCCAGATTTTCCGCCGTGGTGCGGAAGGGGAAAAACACCATGCGAAACTCCTCCGCCCGGAGGGCCGCCAGGGTCTCCGGCCGCAGGGACCCCTGCTCCACCAGCAGCGCATGGTCCAGCACGTCGGTCAGCGCCTTCAGCGCCGCCTTGAGATCGCCGAAATCCATCAGCATTCCCGCCTGGGAGCCGCCGGACTGCAACGCCTTCCCCTGGGCCTCCGCCACCACCCGCCATCGGTGGCCGTGGAGATTTTTGCATTTTCCCTGATAGCCCTTCAGAAAATGGGCCGCGTCGAAGCTCTGCTCCGCCTGAATATAGTACATGGCTTCCTCCTGGGCGGTCCGGGCAGCAAAAAAGGGCGCACAACGCCCCAGGAGCGGCCCCGGAGAGCCGCAAGCCTGGTTTTGTTTACTGACAGGAGGACCGCGAACTGTCACACAGATTTAGGGGATGCGCCCAATGGCACATCCCCTTGATTATAGCATAGTTTCGGGAAAATGCAAGTACCTGCCGCCCCGCTCATCCGCAGCCCAGCACGTCGGCATAGCACTCAACCAGGTATTGGAAGTCATCCATGATCCGGTTGACGCGCTCCGGTCCGACCCGCTCCTGAACCGCGGCGTTCAGGGCGCGGCAGCGCCGGACCTCCGACTGGTAGAGGGCGAGGCCCGACTCCGTCAGGGAGACATAGGTGTTGCGGCGACGTTCCGGGTCGATGGTGCGGAGGACCCAGCCGCGGCCCTCCAGCGCCTTGAGCATTTTAGAGGCCATGGAAACGGAGATCGCCATACGCTCGGCCAGGGCGGAGACATAGACGCCCGGTTTGTCCGGCTGGCGCTGATGCATGAAGTAGATGGTGGAGACCGCCATAAACTCCGTCTGTGTCATGACCTCCAGCTCCGCGCCCCAGTGGATGCGGCGAATCTGCTGCAGCAGGCGGAAAAATCTGTCGTTTTCACATTCCGGTTCCATTAAGACACCTCCTATGGGGCTATTGTACAGGAAAGGCTTTCTGATGTCAACAGTTGCAATATTCAAAAAAGGGCCCGGATTTTTGGGCGTTTTGGAGCATTAAAACTTTCTGGTGTCAACAGTTGTGTTATTCAAAAAATATTCACACATTTCCCTTGCGTTTGTGGTATCTTATCGCTATCATATGTCTTGAATAGCTATTTTCTGGAAAGGAGTGCATAGCTTGCTGGAATTAAAGCAGATCAAAAAGGACTATACCTCCGGCGGCGAGACGGTCCGGGCGCTGAAGGGCATCGACATCGCCTTCCGTAAGAGCGAATTTGTGTCCGTCCTGGGCCATTCCGGCTGCGGCAAGACCACGCTGCTGAACATCATTGGCGGGCTGGATAATTATACCTCCGGGGACCTGGTCATCAACGGCCGGTCCACCAAGGAATACAAGGACCGGGACTGGGACACCTACCGCAACCACTCGGTGGGCTTCGTCTTTCAGAGCTATAACCTGATCCCCCACCAGAGCGTGCTGTCCAATGTGGAGCTGGCGCTGACCCTGTCCGGCGTATCCAAGACGGAGCGCCGCCGCCGCGCCAAGGAGGCGCTGCAGCAGGTGGGCCTGGGGGACCAGATGCGAAAAAAGCCCAACCAGATGTCCGGCGGACAGATGCAGCGGGTGGCGATTGCCCGTGCGCTGGTGAACAACCCCGATATTCTTCTGGCCGACGAGCCCACGGGCGCGCTGGATTCCGAGACCTCCGTACAGGTCATGGAGATCCTCAAGGAGGTCGCCAAGGACCGTCTGGTCATTATGGTCACCCACAACCCGGATCTGGCGGAGCAGTATTCCACCCGAATCGTCCGGCTGCTGGACGGAGAGATCATTTCCGACTCCATGCCCTATGACCCGGCGGAGGAGCAGCTCGGCGAGCGGAAGGACGCGGCGGTCAGAAAACCGTCCATGTCCTTCTGGACGGCGCTGAGCCTGTCCCTCAACAATCTGATGACCAAAAAGGGACGGACCGTTTTAACGGCCTTTGCCGGGTCCATCGGCATCATCGGCATCGCGCTGATCCTGTCCCTGTCCAACGGAATGCAGGGCTATATCGACGATCTGGAGGAGGACACCCTGACCTCCTACCCCATCACCATCCAGCAGGCGTCCATGGACATGGGCTCCATGATGACCACCATGATGGGCGTGGGAAAGACGGAGACCGTTGACGACGGCATGGTCCACGCCAGCAATATCATGACGGGTATCATCACCTCCATGATGGAGGAGATCAGCACCAACGATCTGGCGAGCTTCAAGTCGCATCTGGAGGAGGACGGCAACGAGATCGCCGCTCTGTGCTCAGAAATCAAATACACCTACCCCACGGAGATCGGCATTTACGCCACCGGGGAGGACGGCGATTTGGTACAGGTCAATCCCGTATCCGTGATGGATGAGATCGGAATGGGAGAGATCGCCGGCACCATGCAGCTGAACAACATCTCCGTCTGCACGGAGCTATCCGACAGCCAGACCACGCTGGACAGCGACTACGCGCTTTTGGCGGGGACCTGGCCGGAGAGCTATAACGAGGTGGTCGTTGTCGTCAATGAGAACAGCGAGATCACCGACTACTCCCTGATCGCCCTGGGGCTGATGGATGCGGAGCCGCTGCGGGACCGGATACAGTCCATGATGACGGAGCTGGCGGAGAACGGCGCCATCAGCAATAATTCAGAGGAGGAGAAACGCACCTACACCTATGAGGACCTGATGGGTCTGGACCTGAAGCTGGTACTGCCGACGGATTACTACGAGCAGCAGGACGATGGGACCTATGCGGATATGCGGGACGACGAGGACTATGTGGAGGCCCTGGTCGGCGCGGCGGAAACGCTCCATGTGGTGGGCGTGGTCCAGACCACCAACGACGGCGGCTCGGAGTACGGCGGCATCGGCTATACCACGGCGCTGACGGAATACGTCATTTCCCAGGTGGATGCCAGTGACATTGTACGGGCGCAGAAGGCGGACCCGGATACCGATGTGCTGACGGGGCTTCCGTTCCCGGACACGGAGGCGGCCCTGGCCATCGAAGCCCAGGAGGAAACAACGGAGGACTCCGGACTGAGCGAGGAGCAGAGCGCGGCCTTGGCGCAGACGATCGCGGCCCTGCCGGAGACCTATCAGGCCCAGCTCGCCGCGCTGGACCCGGAGGAGCAGGCCGAGATGCTGATCTCCTATGGAATGTTGGACCAGGCGGAGTTTGATGCCCTGGGCGGGGACGATGGCCGGCAGGAGGCGAAGATTTCGGACTCCACCTATGACGACAATATGACGCTGTTCCATGCCGCGTCCCTGGAGGAACCAAGCGCCATCAGCCTCTATGCCAGGAGCTTCGAGGACAAGGAGGCCCTGACCGACGCGCTGGACGCCTACAATGACGCCCAGGCGGAGGCGGGAAATGACGACCAGGTGATCCAGTACACCGACTATGTGGGGCTGCTTATGAGCTCGGTGACGGATATTGTGAACATTGTCAGCTATGTGCTCATCGCCTTTGTGGGCATCTCTCTGGTGGTGTCGTCCATTATGATCGGCGTTATCACGCTGATCTCGGTCCAGGAGCGCACCAAGGAGATCGGCATTCTCCGGGCCATCGGCGCGTCCAAGCGGGATATATCCCGTGTGTTCAACGCGGAAACGCTGATTATCGGTCTGGCCGCCGGCGTGCTGGGCATCGGGATCACGCTGCTGCTGAATATCCCCATCAATATGATTATCGACCATCTGGCGGGAATCGGAGATGTGGCGCAGCTCCCGGCGGCGGGCGCGGGAATCCTGGTGGCGATTTCGGTGCTGCTGACGGTGCTTGCGGGTCTGATCCCGTCCAGAGCCGCAGCCAAGAAGGACCCGGTGGAGGCATTGAGAACGGAATAATACCAGACCGCCTCTGAAAAAAAGCGGAGTTCACGTCCGGAGGAAGCCTCCTGCTTTGGGATTTATACAAAATCATACCAGCGTTTATGCCAGTCTCCGAGGAAGGATTTTGACCGGAGACTGGCATGATTTTATCTCATGGGCCGGCGCGGAGGAGAATTAGCTGTCAAAATGCACAAACAATATTTTGCTTATTGTGCGTTTGAACAGTGTTTATGAAAAGAAATATGGTAAAATAATATTGGAAATCAGGTACAGAAACCGACCGATGAAAGGAGTTCAATATTTATGAAAAACTACTTTGACCTGACGGGCCGTGTCGCCGTTGTGACAGGCTGCTCCTCAGGATTGGGCGTCCAGATGGCCAACGCGCTT
Organism: uncultured Oscillospiraceae bacterium; assembly: GCA_964493585.1. GTDB lineage: Bacteria > Bacillota > Clostridia > Oscillospirales > Oscillospiraceae > HGM13006. Next base: position 2,647 of record CAZBOR010000046.1, on the reverse strand, counting down.
GCCAATCAGGGGGCGTCCATCGTGGCGCTTGCCCGCCGCAAAAACATGATCGACCAGGTGGCCGCCTCGCTTCGTGAGACATACGGCGTGGACGCGATCGGCGTCCCCTGCGACATTACAGATACCGACCAGGTACAGGAGGCCGTGAAGAAGATCCTGGACCACTTCGGACATATCGACATTCTAATCAACAATGCCGGCACCGGCGCGGTCGCCAATGCTGAGGATATTACCGATGAACAGTTTTCCAATGAGATCAACATCGACCTGTTCGGCTCGTTCAAAATGGCGCGGGAGGTGGCCAAGCAGGCCATGATCCCTGCCGGATATGGCCGCATCATCAACATAGCCTCCATGTACGGTCTCGTGGGCAACAAGATCGCGCCTGCCGCGCCCTACCACGCGGCAAAGGGCGGCGTGGTCAATCTGACCAGAGCGCTGGCCTGCGAGTGGGGGGACAAGGGAATCACCGTGAACGCGATCTGCCCCGGCTACTTTGAGACGCCCCTGACCAAGGAGACGCTGGAAAGCGAGTTCTTCCAGAACTATGCCCGCACGATGATCCCCATGGCCCGCTACGGGAAAGAGGGCGAACTGGACACCGCGGCCATCTTCCTGGCCTCTCCCGCCAGCACCTATGTAAACGGCCTGATCCTGTCCGTGGACGGCGGATATACCAGCCTGTGATAGAATTTGGACGTCTGCAAAAAATTTAGGGTCCATACTGCGCTCCGTTAAAAGCTTCTGGAGTTTTATCGAAGCGCCGTATAAAACAGCGGAAAACGCTTTGACGATCACAGCAGCATAAATTTTTCAAAGCCTCCGGGAAAATGACAATCCCGGAGGCTTTTTGCCCTTCTTCCGTTCATTACAAGAAAAAACTCCGTCTACTTTCCGCGAAAACTGGAATATTAAAACCGTGCGAATTTTGAAGATGGAGAGGAGAACGGTGAAGGTGAAACGAAAATTGGCGGCAATCATACTGCTGGCGGTGTGCTTTTGCGGCAGCGTTCGGGCTGCGGGGGAGCAGGTGGTGGCGGTGGGCCGGGCCATCGGCATTGATGTAAAATGCAGCGGGCTTTTGGTGGTTGGCTTTCCGGAGGACAGCCCGGCCAAGGACAGCGGCCTCCGCCGGGGCGATTTGATCTTGCAGGTGGACGGCGAGGACGTGGCGGAGCCGGAGGAGCTGAGAGATCTGCTCCAGGACAAGAGCCAGGTGACGCTGACGGCCCTGCGAAGCAGTCAGGAGCAGTGCTTTCTGGTGCCGCTGCTGAATGAGGGCGGCGTCAAGAGAATCGGCGCGAACGTCAAAACGGAGATGGCAGGCATCGGGACCATCACCTATTACGACCCGGACACGGCGGTATTCGGCGCGCTGGGCCACGGCATCACCGATGGAGACAGCCTGTTCCCGGTGAGGGACGGCTTCATCTGTAAGGCCACCATTGTCAGCGCCGACCGGGGACAGGCGGGCGCGCCCGGTATGCTCCAGGGAGCCTTTGACAGCGGCGACGTGCTGGGCAGCATCACCAAAAATACCCCATGCGGAATTTTTGGACAGCTCTACCGCCCCTTGGAGGGGGAAACGCTGGAGGTGGCGGACAGCGATCAGGTCCGGCCCGGCCCGGCGGAGGTCCTGTGTAATGTGGAGGGAGACCGGGTGGAGCGGTTTTCCGTGGAGATCCAGCGCATCTATCCCATGGACGACGGCACCGGGCGGAACATGATGCTGAAGGTCACGGACAGCAGGCTGCTGGCCCTGACGGGCGGCATCGTCCAGGGAATGTCGGGCAGTCCCATTCTTCAGGACGGCAGGCTGGTGGGCGCTGTGACCCATGTGCTGGTCAGCGATCCGGAAGTAGGTTATGGAATTTTTATTGAAAATATGCTGGAGGCAGGCTGACAGAGCGCCGGACGGAGACGATTCCGTCCGGCGCTCTGCATAGGGGGTCACACGCTCGCGCTGTCCTGTTCCGTGAGTTTCCGGCAAAGCCGCTCCACCAGGGGGAACGACACGCCGCCCACCACGTTTCCCAGGGAGATCACTAGGATACACAGCAGGCTCCTGCCGGGCTGGGAGAGCAGGATGCCGGACACCGCCCAGTAGTACATATCCGCAATACTGTGCTCGGTCCCCGCCAGGATGAACACGCTGACGCCCAGGAACAGCGACAGATACTTTCCAAGCTGGTGGGGGTTGCCGGCAAAGCCGTTGACGGCGATGTAGATGAACACGTTGCAGATGCAGCCCAGGAGAAACAGGCTCCCATAGCCGGAGGCCATTTTGCTCTCCACCAGAGCGGCGGCGGTGACGTTGATGCCGCTCTCCGCGCCGCACAGGCCCGTGGCCCGCTCCACATAGGCCAGCAGGACACAGCCCGCCAGATTGCCGATCCAGATCACCAGCAGGGTCAGCAGGTAGTCCGGCCTGTTGTCAAACAGGTAGCAGGCTTTGCCCGTGAACAGGTTGTAGCCGCGGGTGCAGATGGTGAACAGGCCGATGGTGAACAGCAGCGCGCCCACCACGTTGCCGCCCGTGAAGGCGTCCTTCAGCCGCAGGAACACCGTGCCGCCCAGGCCGATGCAGATGCCCGCCAGGACTGCGTACAGGAAAATGCCGGCGTATTTTTTCATAGATAGGTCCTCC
>CAZBOR010000045.1:0-13642 GCA_964493585.1 uncultured Oscillospiraceae bacterium | reverse complement strand
TTTAAGGAGGTGCCGAAATGCGCGTTAAAGTGACTCTGAGATGCAACGAGTGCAAGCAGCGGAACTACAACACCATGAAGAACAAGAAGAATGATCCCGACCGACTCTCGATGCGGAAATACTGCAGATTCTGCAGAAAGCACACCATACACACCGAGACTAAGTAATGGAGGGAACCACCAATGGCAGATGCTAAAAAACAGGAAAAAGAAAACTTTTTCCGCAGGACTGGCAAACGGCTCAGCAAGTGGTTCCGGGAGATGCGTTCCGAGCTGAAAAAGGTTGCATGGCCCACCAAGAAGCAGGTGCTTCAGAACACACTGATCGTCCTGCTGTGCGTGCTGGTGGTCGGCGTGTTTATCTGGATCTTCGACGCCGTGGGCAATCTCTTCGTGCAGTGGCTCATCGGCCTGTTCAACTAAGCGGGTGACATTATGGCAGAAGAGGCGAAATGGTATGTCGTGCATACCTATTCCGGTTATGAAAACACGGTAAAGGCAACCATAGAAAAAAGCATTGAAAACCGTCATCTGGAAAACCTCATCCATGAGGTTCTGATCCCCATGGAGACCGTCACCGAGGTCACGGATTCCGGTACCAAAACCGTGGAGCGGAAGGTCTATCCCGGCTATGTGCTGGTGAAGATGGTCATGACCGACGAGGCATGGTATATCATCAATTCCGTCCGCGGCGTCACCGGCTTCGTGGGCGCCGATGCAGACGCCAAGCCCATGATCCGTGCAATCCCTCTGACGGAGGACGAGGTCTACCAGCTTGGCATCGAAAAGCACACGGTGGAGGTATCCTACGCCGTGGGAGACCAGGTCCGTATCCTGGACGGCCCGCTGACCAACTTTACCGGTCGGGTGGCCGAGCTGGACGTTGACAACGATTCCGTCCGCGTGGTAGTATCCATGTTCGGACGTGAAACTCCGGTCGAGCTGGAGCTTGACCAGGTGGAGCCGGCCACAGACTGAGCCGGTCCATTCCCCCCGGACCCGTGTCCGGCAAGTGGGAGGAGCCTGAGGCTCCGCCAAATATACGCTTTGCGTATCACCACATTTTTTCAGGAGGTGCTATTCATGGCACAGAAAGTAACAGGTTATATCAAGCTGCAGATTCAGGCCGCCAAGGCCACCGCTTCTCCCCCTGTGGGACCCGCCCTTGGCCAGCACGGCGTGAATATCTCGCAGTTTATCAAGGAATTTAACGAGCGCACCAAGGATCAGGTTGGCTTTAAGATCCCCGTGGTCATCACCGTCTACGCGGACCGCAGCTTTACCTTTATCACCAAGACGCCCCCCACCGCTACCCTCATTATGAAGGCAGCCGGCGTGGAAAAGGGCTCCGGCGAGCCGAACCGCAGCAAGGTCGCCACCATCACAAAAGACCAGCTCAAGGAGATCGCGGAGAAGAAGATGCCCGATCTGAACGCCGCCTCTCTGGAGGCCGCCATGAGCATGGTCGCCGGTACCTGCCGCAGCATGGGCGTCACCGTCGCCGACTGATTCTAATTTGTTCGAGGTGCGCGCTGTATCTGCCACCTCATAACGTGGGAGGATTTTTCCGACGAACCACTATAAGGAGGATATTCAATTGAAGAAAGGTAAAAATTATCAGGAGAGCGCCAAGCTCGTTGACCGCAGCGTGCAGTATGACGCGGCGGACGCCTGCGCTCTGGTTATCAATACAGCAAAAGCCAAGTTCGACGAGACCGTCGAGGTCCACATCCGTCTGGGCGTTGATTCCCGCCACGCTGACCAGCAGGTCCGCGGCTCTGTGGTGCTGCCCAACGGCACCGGCAAGACCCGTCGGGTCCTGGTGTTCGCCAAGGACGACAAGGCCGATCTGGCCCGCGAGGCCGGCGCTGACTACGTTGGCGGCATGGATATGGTGGAGAAGATTCAGAAGGAGAACTTCTTTGACTACGATGTGGTGGTCGCCACGCCCGACATGATGGGCATTGTCGGCCGCCTGGGTAAAATTCTCGGCCCCAAGGGTCTGATGCCCTCCCCCAAGGCCGGCACCGTCACCGCCGATGTGGCCAAGGCCATCTCGGAGATCAAGGCCGGTAAGATCGAGTACCGTCTGGACAAGACCAACATTGTCCACTGCCCCATCGGCAAGGTTTCCTTCGGCCCCGAAAAGCTGGTCGAGAACTTTGAAACGCTGATTTCCGCCATCATCAAGGCCAAGCCCGCCGCTGCCAAGGGCCAGTATATCAAGAGCTGTGTCCTGGCCTCCACCATGGGCCCCGGCATCAAGGTCAGCACCGCCAAATATTGATAAAAAATCTTGACAAACCCGCGTTTGTCTGATATAATACTCAAGCTGCCAGAGACAGCAGGAGGCTCACGCCGTAACGGGATTTCCCTTCCTGCCGAGGATAGCGCAAATTTCCTTGGATTTTTGTGTCCTCGTGCCTCTGGTGCGAGGACATTTTTTCTGGAGGTGACATTTTCATGCCTAACGCGAAGGTTCTTGAATCCAAAAAGGCCACAGTTGCCGCCATGTCTGAGCAGATCAAGGGCGCGACTGCCGGTGTTTTTGTAGATTACAAGGGTATCACCGTGGAACAGGACACCAGGCTCCGCAACGAGTTCCGGGACGCCGGCGTCCAGTACAACGTCGTGAAGAACACCCTGACCCGTCTGGCCGCCCGTGAAAACGGCTATGACTTCGACGAGCTCCTCAATGGCTCCACGTCCTTTGCCGTGACCACCGGCGACCCCATCGCGCCCGCCCGTATCGTCAGCCAGTTTGCCAAGCAGAACAAGATCCTGGCCATCAAGGGCGGCTTTGTCGAGGGCAAGGCTGTTTCCGTGGAGGAGCTGACCGCCTTTGGCGAGCTGACCTCGAAGAACGATCTGGTGGCTCAGGTGCTCGGTACCCTGCTCGCGCCCATCAGTTCCCTGGCCTTTGTGCTGGACCAGATTCGCCTGCAAAAGGCCGGCCCCGCCGAAGAAGCTGCACCCGCAGCAGAATAACGATTCTACTACATTAAAAATGGAGGTAATTTACTATGGCTAGCGAAAAAATTGCTGCTATGATCGAAGAAGTTAAGACCCTCTCTGTGCTGGAGCTGGCTGAGCTGGTTCACGCTCTGGAGGAGGAATTCGGCGTTTCCGCCGCTGCCGCCGCTGCTCCCGCTGCCGCTGCCGCCGCTGCTCCCGTCGAGGAGGAAAAGACCGAGTTCGACGTGGTCCTGAAGGAGATCGGCGCCAACAAGATCGCCGTCATCAAGGTTGTCCGCGAGCTGACCGGCCTGGGCCTGAAGGAAGCCAAGGCGCTGGTCGATTCCGCTCCCGCCACCGTCAAGGAGGCTGTTCCCAAGGCCGACGCCGACACGATGGTCGAGAAGCTCACCGAGTCCGGCGCCACTGCCGAGCTGAAGTAACTCAGACAGGATATATTTTAGGCAGGAGCTTCGGCTCCTGCCTTTTCATGCAAAAAACGTGCGGGAGCATCGCACAATGTCATGGACTGACAATCATCTGTCATTCCGAGCCAGTACTTAAGTGGCGACGACACTGTACGATGCTCCCGCACGAGATGTTTTTACTGGGGATGATAGGTGGGCAGGATTTCGGCCACAAGCTCCTTCATGTTGGGGGCCTCCGCCTTGTATGCCTCCTCCAGGCGCTCTAGCTGCCGGTGGAATTTCTCATCATCCATTTCAATGGGCCGGCCAATGTGAATCAGCCGGTTCTCTGTCTCCTGAAGGCCCTCCTCGGCCATGAGCAGCTCCTCATAGAGCTTCTCTCCCGGCCGCAGACCCGTGTAGACCACCTTGATGTCCACATCCGGCTCATAGCCTGACAGCCGGATCAGGTCGCGGGCCATGGTGTCGATCTTCACCGGCTTGCCCATATCCAGAACGAAGATTTCGCCGCCCTTGGCGTAATAGCCCGCCTGGAGCACCAGGGAAACCGCCTCCGGGATGGTCATAAAGAACCGCGTGATCTCCGGGTGCGTCACCGTTACAGGGCCGCCCTCGGCAATCTGCTTCTTGAACAGCGGGATCACGCTGCCGTTGCTGCCCAGGACGTTGCCGAAGCGAACCGCCACAAAATCCGTCTCCGGGGACTCCCGGTCCATCATCTGGATCACCATCTCACACAGCCGCTTGGAGGCGCCCATGATGTTGGTGGGATTTACCGCCTTGTCCGTGGAAATCAGCACGAATTTTTTGACCCCGTACTTCGCGGAGGCCAGGGCCATCTTGTAGGTGCCAAAGACATTGTTTTTGATGGCCTCGTTGGGGCTGTCCTCCATCAGCGGCACGTGCTTATGCGCCGCCGCGTGGAACACGATTTCCGGGCGGTACTTGCTCATCACATAGTCCAGCCGGGCGGTGTTCCGCACGGAGCCGATGAGGACCTCCATGCTCAGCTCCGGATGGGTGCGTTTCAGCTCCATCTGGATGTCGTAGGCGTTGTTTTCGTAAATATCGAAGATAATCAGCAGCTTCGGGTTGCTCTTGGCAATCTGCCGGCACAGCTCGCTCCCAATGGAGCCGCCTCCGCCGGTGACTATGACCACCTTATCGGAGATGTACTGGCAGATCTCATGGAGGTTTACCGTAATGGGCTCCCGCCCCAGCAGGTCCTGAATCTCCACATCCCGGAGCTTGCTGACGCTGACCTCTCCGCTGACGAACTGATACATCCCAGGCACCACCTGGATTTTCACCCCGGTGGTCTTGCAAATGTCCAGAATCGCCCTGCGTTTCTCGCCGGAGGCAGAGGGAATGGCGAAGATGATCTTATCCACCTGGTATTTTTCCACGGCGTGAGGAATCTCCTCCCGGCCGCCCTCCACCTTGACGCCCTCCAGTATCCGATGTCGCTTGGAGGGGTTATCATCAATGATGCAGACCACGCGGCTGTTGAGCCGCTTGCTGGCGGAAATCTCCCGAATCAGGGAGCGTCCCGCCTCTCCCGCGCCGATTATCATCACGTTTTCCCGGTCCTTACGGCCTCTCAGCTCCTGACGGGCCTGACGCACAAACCGGTAGGAAAACCGCAGGCCGGTGGTGGTGACAAAGCTCATCACGGTCCCCATAAAGTAAAAGGACCGGGGCATCTGAATGGGAAGCACCAGGATCGCCACGAAGCCGATCACAATCAGAACGCCATGGGCCAGGAGCATCCGATACATCTCATCAATGCTTACAAAGCTCCAGATGCTGTTGTACAGGCGAAACAGCGCGAACACCACAACGGTGACTGCCGCCCACGGCACAATAATATGGCGAAACGTCGTCAGGTATTCCGCCGGGATACTGCCGATGCTGAAATCAAACCGCATCCACAGGGCCGCAAAAAAAGACGCCGTCACGCAGAGGACATCCAGCACGCCAATAATCAGCGCCCTGCGGAACCACTGCTTATCCCACCTGTTCCCTTGTCTCATAACCACAAAACACATCCTACCTGCGCCGACTGACGGTTTCACGTCCGGCAGCAGTATTTTTTGTTCAAATTAAGTTTTATTTTATCATATTCGACACCATATGTCAATGTTCTGTCCGTTCAACGGATTCCTTTTTTGTCAATCCTTTTCAATTTCTTTGATTTTTGCCCGCCTGTATTTCCCGCGGCCATGGCAGAACGCAGAAGCAGCGGAGAAAGGGACTCCCTTCCTCCGCTGCAAAATGAATCCTTATTCGCCGATGGCGACATAGTCGTCGGGAACGGTGATATTCAGCGTTTCGCAGTTGGCCGCGTTGTAAAGCTTCGTGACCTCAGGCGCGTACTGCACAGGCATGGTGGAAATATCGGCGCCGTTGACCAGAATATCGTAGGCCATTTCGCCGGTGGTGTAGCCGATGTCATAGTACTTGATGGACAGCGAGACCACGCCGCAGCCGCTGCAAATGCCCTCCTCGCCGGCCACAACGGGGACGCCGGCGGGCAGCACCACATTGGCGATCGCCTCGGTATTTTCGGCGGCCGTGTTGTCCGTGGGGATGTAGATGACCTCAGCGTTTTCACAGGCGGTCTGGGTCACGGACGCAACATCGTTGCTGTCGGTGAAGGAGAAGCGCTGCACCTCATAGCCGTAGCCCTCCAGATACTCCTGAATCACGTCACACTGGTACACGGAGTTGGACTCCGCGGAGCAGTACAGCAGACCCACAACGGAGACATCGGGGAACAGCTCGTTGAGCATGGCGGCCTGCTGGTCCAGGGGCGCCAGGTCCGAGGTGCCGGAGATATTGGTACCCACAGTCCCGGTCCAGTTCTCGATATCCAGCGCCGTGGCGAAATCCGTCACAGAGGTGCCGAGGATGGGAATCTCCGTGGTGGCGGCGGCGGCGGCCTGGAGCGGCGAGGTGGCGTTGGCCAGGATCAGGTCCACATCGGCGGCCACAAAGCCGTTGACAATGGTGGCGCAGTTGGCCGTCTCATTGGATGCGTTCTGCTCGTCGAAAACGACCTTGTCCCCCAGGCGCTCCGTCAGGGCGTCCTTGAAGCCCTGGGTGGCGGCGTCCAGCGCGTCGTGCTGGACAAGCTGGCAGATGCCGATGGTGTAGGTGTCGGTCTCCTCTGCGGCAGAGGCGGCGGTCTGCTCAGAAGCAGAAGCGGCGGATGCTGCGGACGCCTCCGAGGTCTCGCCGGAGCCGCAGGCCGTCATGGCCGCAAGCATGGCGATGGCAGTCAGCAGTGCCATGAGCTTTTTCATTCTTTTCATCTTGTTACCTCCAGATGGCCCGGAAGCGTTTGCTCCGGGATACTTTAACACGATAAATTATACCGTAGTTTTTCAATTTGTCAATCACCTGATGGTAAAATACAGCAAAGCGGCAAAACTTACCGCTGCATTTCCTTGAATTTTGTCAATTATTCACAAAGGCCTTCCAGCTCCAGCCGCACCGGGCAGTGGTCGGAGCCATAGACCTGGCTCTCGATGGCCGCCTCTGTCACCTTCTCCCGCAGGCGATCAGACAGCAGCCAGTAGTCGATACGCCATCCGGCGTTGTTCTTCCGGGCGTTGAACCGGTAGCTCCACCAGCTATAGCAGCCGGTGGCCTCCGGGTATTTCAGCCGGAAGGAATCGGTAAAGCCCGCCGAGAGCAGCGCGGAGAACTTCTCCCGTTCCTCATCGGAGAACCCGGCATTCCCCCGGTTGGGACCGGGATTTTTCAAATCAATCTCCTGATGGGCCACATTCAGGTCCCCGGAGACCAGCACGGGCTTCTTGGCGTCCAGGTCCCGGAGCCGCGCCCGGAACGCATCGTCCCAGACCATCCGGTGGTCCAGCCGCTTCAGCCCGTCCTGGGCGTTGGGGGTGTAGCAGGTGGCGATAAAGCACTCCGGGTACTCCAGTACGATCATCCGCCCCTCCCGGTCCAGCTCCTCTACGCCCACGCCGTAGGAGACCGAAAGCGGCTCCCGTTTGGCGAAGATGGCGGTGCCGGAGTAGCCCTTCTTCTCCGCGTAGCTCCAATACTGATGATACCCCGGCAGGTCCAGATCCACCTGGCCCTGCTGGAGCTTGGTCTCCTGCACGCAGAAAATATCCGCGTCCGCCTCCCGGAAGTAGTCCAGAAAGCCCTTGCCGAGACAGGCCCGCAGGCCGTTGACGTTCCATGAAATCAGTCTCATTTCTGCTCCTTTCCCTCCTGGGCGGCCTTCCATTTTGCCAGCGCCGCCGCCATGGCGGTATTGCCGCCGCCGGTGTCCTGATTGGCCAGATAGTTCCGCACGTCCCGCTTGTTGGCCCCGGAGGAGGCCCGGCGCTTCTTGAAATCGCTGAGCTTTTCCCGGTAGCCGCAGACACAGGCGAACATCTGCTTGTCCCCCTCGCCCCGCAGCTCCATTTTCTTGTGGCAGTTGGGGCAGCGGGCGTTGGTGGTCTGGGTGAGGCTCCGCCGGTAGCCGCACGCCCGGTCCGGGCAGACCAGCATCTCGCCCCGTTTGCCCTTGACCCGCAGGAGATATTTGCCGCAGTCCGGGCAGGGCGTCCGCGTCTGATTATCGTGGCGGTAGGAGAGCTCGCTGGCCCTGACCTCCTGCACCAGATCGGCGGCATAGCGGCGCATCTCCTCCACAAACTCCCGGTCGCCGGCCTTTCCCTTGGCGATCGCGGCCAGCTTGTCCTCCCAGCGGGCGGTCAGCTCCGCCGAGCGCAGCTCCTCCGGCACAAGGCCCACAAGCTGGATGCCCTTGGAGGTGGGGACCAGCTCCTTCCCGCGCCGCTCCACATAGAAGGTGGAAAACAGCTTTTCAATGATGTCCGCACGGGTAGCCGGAGTTCCCAGGCCGGATGTCTCCTCCAGAATTTTGGACAGGCCCTTGTCGCTGACCTGGGACGCGGGATGCTCCATGGCCGACAGCAGCGTGGCCTCGGTGTACCGGGCGGGCGGCGAGGTCTTGCCGGGTCTGAGCGCAAAGGACTGTACGGGAAGCCGCTGGCCCTGGGTCAGCTCCGGGAGCTGCTGATCCCCCTCGTCCGTGGGCTCCTCCTCCAGAGAGAAGGTCCGGTCGTAGGCCGCCCGCCAGCCCTCGCTGATGACCCGGCGGCCCTTGGCGGTGAAGGTCTCCCCGCCGATGGTCATGGTGAGCCTGATCTCCTCATACACATAGGGCGGCAGCAGCACCGCCAGGAACCGCCGCACCACCAGATCATAGATGTTCTTCTCCTGGCCGCTGAGCCGGTACAGCTCCGGCTGCTGCTCCGTGGGGATGATGGCGTGGTGGTCCGTCACCTTGGCGTTGTTCACCAGATATTTGGTCTGAAGGGGCCTGCTGCGGTAGATGCTCTGGGCCAGGGGCTTGTATTCCTCCACCATACAGCTCCGCAGACGCTCCGGCAGGGTGTCCACCACGTCGTCGGAGATATACCGGGAATCCGTCCGGGGATAGGTCAGCAGCTTGTGCCGCTCATAGAGGGTCTGCATCAGGCTCAGGGTCTCCTTGGCGGAATAGGCGTACTTCCTGTTGGCGTCCCGCTGAAGCTCCGTCAGGTCGTAGGCGGCGGGCGGCGGGGTCTGCTTCCGGGTGCGCTCCACCTTGGTGAGCACGGCGTCGCAGCCCTGGAGCTTTTTGAGAATTGCCTCCGCCCTTTCCCGGTCAAAGGTGCTGGCGTTGCCCTTGTCGTCCCGCCAATAGGCCGTGAAGCCCTGGAGCTTGGCGGAGATGCCCCAGAACTCTCTGGGCTGGAAATTCCGGATCTCCTCCTCCCGGCGTACCAGCAGCGCCAGGGTCGGCGTTTGAACCCGGCCCGCCGAGAGCTGGGCGTTGTATTTGCAGGTCAGCGCGCGGGTCACGTTGAGCCCCACCAGCCAGTCGGCCTCGCTCCTGGCCTGGGCGGAGCGAAAGAGGTTGTCGTAGTCCTCCGCAGGCTTCAGATCGGCAAAGCCCGCCCGGATGGCCTGGTCCGTCTGTGAGGAGATCCACAGGCGTCTGGTCCTGCCCTTCCAGCCCGCCTTCTGCATGATCCAGCGGGCCACCAGCTCCCCTTCCCTGCCCGCGTCTGTGGCGATCACCAGCTCGTCCACGTCGCCGCGCTTCATCTGCGCCGCCACGACCTGATACTGCCGCCGGGATTCCGGGATCACCACCAGCTTCATGTTCTGGGGCAGCATGGGCAGGTCCTGCATATCCCACTTTTCATATTTCTTATCGTACACATCCGGGTCCGCCAGGGTCACAAGATGTCCCAGCGCCCAGGTGACAATATACCGGTCTCCCTCCAGGTAGCCGTTTCCGCCCCTGCTCGCGCCCAGGACCCGCGCCAGCTCCCGGCCCACCGAGGGCTTTTCCGCCAAAACCAATATTTTTCCCATAGCGTTACCTCGTTTTCATCAGTCTGAACATAGTGTATCATAAAGGACCGCAAAATGGAAGGTCCGATTGCCAAATACCGCTTTCCGGAAATATACGGCAATCCTGTCCAGTACCGTAAGTGTCGCGCAAAATTCCTTGAAAATCCTAGAAAAAGCACAATATGTGGAATTCAATTACACACTGACACAAAATGTAGTAATTTTGTTCTTGCAATCCCCATGGAGCGTTGCTATAATAGACAAGACTGGTGAAACGCAAGGCAGGTTCTCCGGAACGGCGGTTGATCCGGTAAGAAGGAGATAAAGGACGTTTGGGATGCAGGAGGTAAGACATATGCAGGTAGTAAAACGGGACGGAACGATCGTTGCTTTCGACCGCAGCAAAATCGTTGCCGCCATTGAAAAGGCAAACGCCTCGGTGGAGGAGGAGGACCGCATCGACGCGGACAGCATCGAGCAGATCGCCCAGAGCATCGAGCGGCGGCACAGGAACCGTCTGCTGGTGGAGGATATTCAGGATATGGTGGAATCCAGGCTCATGTCCCTGGACAAATACGCCCTGGCCAAGAGCTATATCATCTATCGGTATACCCGCGCCCTGGTTCGCAAGCAGAACACCACGGACGAGAGCATCCTCAGCCTGCTCCACAACACCAATAAGGATCTGGCGGAGGAGAACAGCAATAAAAACACCGTCATCGCCTCCACCCAGCGGGACTATATCGCCGGAGAGGTGTCCAGAGATTTGACCCGCCGTATTCTGCTGCCGGAGAAAATCTCCAAGGCCCATGACGAGGGCGTGCTGCACTTCCACGACGCGGACTATTTTGTGCAGCCCATCTTCAACTGCTGTCTCATCAACATCGGGGATATGCTGGACAACGGCACCATGATAAACGGCAAGCTCATCGAATCCCCCAAGAGCTTCCAGGTGGCCTGTAATGTTATGACCCAGATCATTGCCAACGTGGCCTCCAACCAGTACGGCGGCCAGAGCGTGGACGTGCGGCATCTGGGAAAATATCTCCGGAAGAGCTACGAAAAGTTCCGCCGGAAGATCGTGGCCGAGTGCGAGGGAGAGCAGATCTCGGAGGCCCTGATCGAAAAGCTGGTGCAGGAGCGGCTCCGGGAGGAGCTGAAATCCGGCGTCCAGACCATCCAGTACCAGATCAACACCCTGATGACCACCAACGGGCAGTCGCCCTTTGTGACGCTGTTCCTGTATCTCAAGGACGGGGACCCCTACATCCGGGAAAACGCCATGATCGTGGAGGAAATTCTCAGGCAGCGGCTGGAGGGCATCAAGAACGCCTCCGGCGTCTATGTGACCCCGGCCTTCCCCAAGCTGGTGTATGTGCTGGATGAAAACAACTGTCTCCAGGGCGGACCCTACGATGACATCACCCGTCTGGCGGTGAAGTGCTCCGCCAAGCGTATGTATCCCGACTACATCTCCGCCAAGAAGATGCGGGAAAACTACGAGGGCAACGTGTTCGCGCCCATGGGCTGCCGGTCCTTCCTGGCCCCCTGGAAGGATGAAAACGGCGAGTATAAATTCGAGGGACGCTTTAATCAGGGCGTGGTGTCCATCAATCTGCCCCAGATCGGCATCCTCACCAGAGGCGACGAGGAGGCGTTCTGGAAGCTCCTGGACGAGCGGCTGGAGCTGTGCTTTGAGGCCCTCATGTGCCGGCACAACGCCCTGCGGGGCGTCCGCAGCGACGTCAGCCCGGTCCATTGGCAGCACGGCGCCATCGCCCGGCTGAAAAGCGGCGAAACCATCGACCGTTTCCTCTATGGCGGATATTCCACCATCTCCCTGGGCTACATCGGCCTGTACGAGCTGACCCTTCTGGTCAAAGGCGTCAGCCACACGGACCCGGTGGGCGAGGAATTCGCCATCCGGGTGATGAAGCATCTGCGGGAAACCTGCGACCGCTGGAAGGCGGAAACCAACATCGGCTTTGCCCTGTACGGCACCCCGGCGGAATCCCTGTGCTACCGCTTTGCCCGCATCGACCGGGAGCGCTTCGGCACCATCCCCAACGTCACGGACAAGGGCTACTACACCAACTCCTACCATGTGGACGTGCGGGAGAACATCGACGCCTTCTCCAAGTTCGATTTTGAGAGCCAGTTCCAGGCCATTTCCTCCGGCGGCTCCATCAGCTATGTGGAGATTCCCAATATGAACCACAACCTGACGGCGCTAACCGAGGTGGTGCGGTACATCTACGACCACATCCAGTACGCCGAGTTCAACACCAAGAGCGATTACTGCCAGGTCTGTGGCTACGACGGGGAGATTCTGATCAACGACGACTATGAGTGGGAATGCCCCAACTGCGGCAACAAGGACCAGACCAAAATGAACGTGACCCGCCGTACCTGCGGCTATCTGGGAGAAAACTTCTGGAACGAGGGCAAGACGAAGGAGATCAAGGCGAGAGTGATGCACCTGTGAATTACGCGACCATCAAATGGCGGGACATTGCCAACGGACCGGGTATCCGCGTGAGCCTGTTTGTCTCCGGCTGCCGCCACCACTGCAAGGGCTGCTTCAACCCGGAGACCTGGGACTTTTCCTACGGACAGCCCTATACGCCGGAGGTCCAGGACAAAATTCTTGAGGGCCTTGGAAAAATATACATCCGGGGCCTGACCCTGCTGGGCGGCGAGCCATGGGAGCCGGAAAACCAGGAGCCCATGCTGGCGCTGACCGACGCGGTCCGGCGGCAATTCCCGGACAGGAGCATCTGGTGCTATACGGGCTATACCCTGGAGACGGATATCCTCTCCGGCCATCTGGGGCGCAGGGAAACGGCCATGGCCCTGCTCCGCAATCTGGACGTGCTGGTGGACGGGGAGTTCCATCTGGAGGAAAAGGACCCCTCCCTCCGCTTTCGCGGCTCCGGGAACCAGCGGATCATCGACATACCAAAGACCCTGGAGACAGGGACGACTGTCCTGTGGGACGGCAGAGAGGAGCCTTGATATGAAGTATAAGAAGCTGCGCCCGGATGCCAAAGCCCCCACCTATGGCTCCGCCTGCGCCGCAGGCGCGGACCTGTATGTGTGCAGCAGCGAGGAGATCACCATTTCACCGGGGCAGACGGCAGTGCTGCCCACGGGCATTTCCGTAGCGATCCCGGAGGGCCACGCGGGACTTGTGTTCGCCCGGAGCAGTCTGGGGACCAAGCGGGGCCTGGCTCCGGCCAACAAGGTGGGGGTGATCGATTCGGATTACCGGGGCGAGATCAAGGTATCTCTGCTGAACCACTCCCCGTCGCCCCAGACGGTTCTGCCCTATGAGCGGGTGGCCCAGATGGTCATCGTGCCGGTGGTGCAGGAGCCCTATGAGGAGGCCGCAGCTTTGGACGAAACAGAGCGCGGGGCCGGCGGCTTCGGCTCCACCGGGAGGGTCTAGCCCATGCGGTGCCGACGGCTTTACTGGGGACTCAACGGGGCACTGCTCCTGTTTATCCTGGCGGGATGGCTGGCCCTGTACGGCTTTGAGTGCTTGGCGCCGGTCCCTCTCGGCCTGTGGCCGGTGCTGGTGATGGCCGGGAGCATGAGCACCAGGGCGTGGCTGGCCATATGTGTGGCGGTGGTACTGGCGCTGTATGCGGCGGTGCTGGGGTGCCTTTGGGGTGTGGCGCACCGAAAGCGATTCGGCACCGTGGGGATCGTGGTGCTGCTGACCATAGATTTTGCGGTCAATATGGTGTTTACCGTCACCTCCTGGTGGTTTCTGCTGGCGGTGGCCCTGGACATCGCATTGGTGGCCCTATGCTATGTGCTCTACCGCTGGGCGGGAATGGAACCGTGATATATGCGCTCTGCCAGATT
>CAZBOR010000044.1:0-13863 GCA_964493585.1 uncultured Oscillospiraceae bacterium | reverse complement strand
TCCACCGGCACCACGCGGACGGAGCGCACCCCCATCCCCAGGGGGACAGGACGCTACCCGACCAGACGCCAGACCGGAATGGGACATAGGCAGAAAATGGCGGTACAGCATGGGCTGTACCGCCAAATGTATCCTGTTCTACGCCTGGTCCTGCTTCGCACGAAGCGCGGCAATAGAGCCGCCGTCATACAGAATATCCACACCACTGAGATAACTGCAGGCATCGCTGACCATAAAGGCCATCATCCTCGCGATCTCCTCCGGCTCACCCGTTCGTCCCAGAGCGCCGATCCTGGCCAAGGACGCGGCCTCCTCACCCTCTACCTTGCCCATCGGCGTATTGAAGGTACCCGGTGAAATGGACACCACCCGGATTCCCTTCTTGCCATAGCGCACCGCCATTCTGGAGGTGTACCAAATCACGAAATTCTTGGACAGGGTATATGCCATGCCTGCCTGCTGCTGCACCGGCACAGATGCCAGCACACCGCCCATCGCGGCACGCATCGCGTCCACATCGGTGAGCGCCAGCTTATAGAGATTCTCCGGCGTCTTGTCCTGGGGAAGCATATAGGCGGCCATGGACGCCACATTCAGGATCACGCCGCCCTGACCCATGACCTCCGCAAAGGCCTCGTCAATATAAACGGTTCCGATCGCGTTGATCTCAAAGATTTTCTCGCCACTGGTCATATGGGGCGAGACACCTGCCGCATGGATCACCGTTTTCACGGCGCCAAGCTCCGCCGCATAGGCGGCAAGCTTTTTGACCGACGCCAAATCGCTGGTATCGCAGGAATACACCTCGGCGTCAATGCCCTCAACCGTCAGTTGCTCCAACGCATGGCTGAGCTTAGACGCAGTCCGTCCCACCAGGATGACCTTCTGGTCCTTGCCTACGATCCTGGCCACCTCAAATCCCATGCCGCTGCCGCCGCCTGTGATAACACAAATATTTTTCATTGGACATAATCCCCCTTTTTGCTTTGATATTGCAGCTTCATTATAGCACATTTCCCGGCGTCTTTCCTGTGGAAATTTTCAAATATTTTATAGTTCCTTGTGCAAAATGCCAAGCGGTTGGGCTAGACTCAGAAATCTCCCTGATTTTTCCATTAAATATAAGGGGAACCCTGCGGGCAAGCATTCTCTACCCATAAAAAATAGAAAACAATCCAGGCAAACGATTGCTTTTTGCGACAACAAATGATAAAATATTCTGGCTGAAGATTGGGGGTAATTGCTTGCCGAATAGACAACCAAGAATCATGGAGGAGGCTTCTTCGGGAGACTCCTCGGCGCCATTTGGCGCCAAATGGCGCGAATTCCGATCCGCGCTGCGAAATATCTGCAGGAACCTGCTGCGGATGTACCGGAAGCAGAAGTGGAGAATATCCCATTTCTGGCTTTTCCCGGTCGTTTTTATCTACTTTGAACTGATGCTGCGGCTTTTCACCGGAACGGGCTTTTTCCGCAGTATTCTGTATCCGCTGATCTTCGGTCTGGCGGCGGGCGGCTTCTGCACCGCGCTGACCTGTGCGTTCAAGCCCAAGGTCAACCGGATTATTTCCATGGTGCTGCTGTACCTGTTCGGCCTGCTGTTTATTGTGGAATGCCTGATCCGCAGCAGCTTTCAGGTCTACATGACCCTGGGCGCCATTACGACGGGTGCAGGCGGCGTTATGGGCAATTTCGCCAGCGATCTGCTTCGGGCGATCGTTTTCGGCCTGCCCAAGATATTTCTGTTCTTCCTGCCCGCAATCCTCTACACGGTCACAGGCCGCCGGAGGATGCCTGCCCGCCGGTATTCCCTGCCCTTTGTGGGGATTTTGCTGGCCCTGGCCCTGGTGGTCCAGGGGATCGGCGTGCTTGCCGCCACCCACGGGGGAAACAGCGAGAAATACAAGGGGCAATTTGATTTTGACACCGCCACCCAGGTATTCGGTCTGCTGACCAGCGTTCGGCTCAACGAGACCTATTCCCTGCTGGGCGGCGGCAATACCTCTAGCTTCGTAATGGAGACAGAGGCGTCCCCATCTCCCTCGGTCTCTGTCGCGCCGACCCCCACGCCGGAGGTGGTCTATGGGGACAACGTCATGGACATCGACTTCGAGGCCCTGTCCGAGAGCACCACAGATGAGGACCTGCTGGAGCTCAATGAGTATGTATCCTCCCTGACGCCCAGCAAGCAAAATGAATATACCGGTCTGTTTGCGGGGAAAAATCTGATCCTCATCTGCGCCGAGGCGTTTTCCGACAGTGTGATCAGCCAGGAGCTGACCCCGACCCTCTACCGTATGACCCACAACGGCTTCTACTTCTCCGAATACTATCAGCCCACCTGGGGCGGCAGCACCTCCACCGGGGAATATTCCTTCCTGCTGGGACTTGCGCCTCTGGATGGGGTACAGAGTATGTATCAAACCCAGTACAACAACAACTATTTCACCCTGGGCTCCCAGCTTCAGCGCTTGGGCTATTACAGTGCCGCTTATCACAACGGCGTCTACGACTACTACGACCGGGACCTGACCCATGAAAACCTGGGCTATGACACCTATATCGGGCGCGGCAACGGCATGGAGGAAATGACCGATGGCGTCAACGCAGATGATATTATGATGTTTGAGGTCACAATGGATACCTACATCGACCAGCAGCCCTTCAGCATCTACTATATGACGCTCAGTGGCCACTGCATCTACTCCGAAGATGCCAAGCAGGTGACATCCAATCTCAGCCGGGTCCAGGCTGTTCTGGGCAGCCGGTATCAGGATACCACCTTGTACTACTTCTGCTATCAGATGGTGCTGGAGGACGCCCTGACCTACATGATCGAAACGCTGGAGGCCGCCGGCATCGCCGATGACACCGTGATCTGCATGACCGCCGACCATTACCCCTATGGTCTGGAAAAATCCGACACCTTCGGAAACTCCGAGGACTATGTGGCGGACCTGTACGGCTACACCTATGAGCACCCGTGGGAGAAAGACCACAACTCCCTGATCATCTGGTCCGGCTGCCTGGAAAACGCAGACAAGGATATGGCCTGTGAGATTTCCTCTCCCACCTACAGTCTGGACATCGTACCCACATTGTCCAACCTCTTTGGACTGGAATACGACTCCCGCCTGCTGGTGGGCCGGGACGTGTTCTCCGACACGGAGCCCATTGTGCTCTGGAACAACTATTCCTGGGCCACGGAGCAGGGCAAATATGACTCCTCGGAAAAGACCTTCTATCCCAACGAGGGATACACCGAGGATGAGGATTACATCTCACGCATCAAGACGATCGTCGCCAACAAGCTGAGCTTCTCCGACAAGGCGCTGGAATATGATTACTACGGCTATCTCTTCGATGAGGAATGACCCTGTTGTTCCATAAAGTGCTTCATGAAAAAACGGCATGACGAAACCGCCACCCCGGCCCTGCGGGATGGCGGTTTTACTTTGGTTTTACAGCTCCACAGCCTCCAGATTGGAGTAGCCCATCAGGTAGATGTCCACCTCGCGGGCCACCTCCCGGCCCTCGCGGATGCCCCAGACCACCAGGGACTGGCCGCGGCGCATATCGCCGGCGGCGAATACCTTTTCCACAGAGGTCCTGTGGGTGCCGTTTTCCGTGGCCACACAGGTACGGGGCGTCTGCGCCACCCCGAAGGCGTCCGCGGAATAGCTCTGACAGCCAAGGAAGCCTGCGGCGATCAGCACCATGTCCACATCCACTGTGTAGGAGTCCAGCTTCTGCATCTTGCCGCCCTCCCAGCTCAGGTTCACGGCCCGGACCCCGGTGAGGTTTCCGCTTTCGTCGGTCAGGAACTCCTCCACCGTGGTGTCGTAGATACGCGGGTCCTCGCCCTGGAGGTAGATGGCCTCCTCCTGGCCGTAGTCCGTCTTGAGGACGTTGGGCCACTGGGGCCATGGATTGGAGGGGAGGCGTTCCAGCGGCGGCTGATCCATCATCTCAAACTGGATGACGCTCCGGCAGCCCTGCCGGATGGCGGTACCCACACAGTCGTTGCCGGTGTCGCCGCCGCCCACCACCAGGACCTTCTTTCCCTTGGCGTTGATGTAGTTCCCGTCCTGATGATCGGAATCCAGCAGGCTCTTGGTGTTGGCCCGAAGATAGTCCACGGCGAAATAGATGCCCTTGGCCTCCCGGCCGGGCGCGCTCAGGTCCCTGGGGTTGGACGCGCCGCAACAGAGCACCACCGCGTCATATTCCGCCAACAGCTCCTGACCGTCCACGTTTTCGCCCACATTGGCGTTGAGCCGGAACTCCACGCCCTCCTGCTCCATGAGCGTGATCCGCCGCTGCACCACAGCCTTGTCCAGCTTCATATTGGGAATACCGTACATCAGCAGTCCGCCGGGACGGTCAAAGCGCTCGAACACGGTGACGCTGTGTCCCCGGCGGTTGAGCTGGTCCGCCGCCGCCAGTCCGGAAGGACCTGAGCCAATGACGGCAATACGCTTTCCTGTCCGGATCTTGGGGATACGGGGCTTCACATAGCCCTTTTCAAAGGCGGTCTCGATGATGGACAGCTCGTTGTTGTGACAGGTCACAGGCTCCCCATGGAGATTGCAGGAGCAAGCCTTTTCACAGGGCGACGGGCAGACGCGGCCCGTAAACTCCGGGAAATTGTTGGTGGCGCGGAGCCGATAATACGCCTGCTCCCAGTTTCCCTCGTAAATCAGGTCGTTCCAGTCGGGAATCAGGTTGTGCAGCGGGCAGCCGGACACGGCGTTTCCAAACATCATGCCCGCCTGGCAGAAGGGTACGCCGCAGTCCATGCAGCGGGCCGCCTGGCGCTGCTGCTCCTCTTTGGAGAGCAGAGGCTTAAACTCCTTCCAGCTCTGAATACGCTCCTCCGGGGGGACCACATGGCACTCCTGACGCTCATAATCTAAAAATCCTGTAGGCTTTCCCATTTGTGTTTCCCTCCTTAGACGCTCTTGGTGGCTGCATAGAAGGCCTCGATCTGGGCTTCCTCGCTGTTAAAGCCCTTCTCCTCCATGCGGACGATCATATTCTGCATCTTCTTGTAGTCGTCGGGGATGACCTTCTTGAATTTCGGCAGATACGCAGAGAAATTGTCGAGAATTTCACGGCCACGGACGCTGCCGGTGGCGGCCACGTGCTCCTCGATCATGGTTTTCAGCTCCGTCACATCGGCCTTGCTTGTGACAGGCTCCAGAGCAACGATGCCCTTGTTGGCGCGAAGATACAGGTCGCTGTCCTCGTCTATGACATAGGCGATGCCGCCGGACATACCCGCCGCGAAGTTCTTGCCGGTGCCGCCCAGCACCACCACCCGGCCGCCGGTCATGTACTCGCAGCCGTGGTCGCCCACGCCCTCCACGACGGCATAGGCCCCGGAGTTCCGGACCGCGAACCGCTCTCCGGCCACGCCCGCGATGAACGCCTTGCCGGAGGTGGCGCCATACAGGGCCACATTGCCGACGATGATGTTCTCATCGGCCCGGAATTTGCTCTTCTTCGGCGGATACAGCACCAGCTTGCCGCCGGACAGTCCCTTGCCGAAGTAGTCGTTGCTGTCGCCCTCCAGTTCCAGGGTCAGGCCCTTGGGGATGAACGCGCCGAAGCTCTGTCCGCCGCCGCCTGTGCAGCGCACCACAAAGCTGTCCTCCGGCAGCGTATCTCCAAAGCTCTTGGTGATCTCACTGCCCAGGATAGTACCCAGAGTGCGGTCGGTACTGGATACCTTCAGGGACACCTGCTTTTTCTCGCCCGTTTTCAGATTCTTCTTAAACTCCTTCAGCAGCACCTTCATGTCCAGCGTATTCTCAAGCCGGAAGTCGAACTCGTCCTTTGGGTCGTACATGGCGCTGCTGCGGTCGGCAACATAGGGATTGTCGAGAATCTGCCGCAGGTCCAGCAGACCCGCCCTCTGGTCCTTCAGATCGGAGCGCACCGCCAGGAAGTCGCTGCGGCCCACCAGCTCCGCCACGGTCCTCACGCCCAGCTTCGCCATGATCTCCCGGAGCTCCTGGGCCACGAATTTCATAAAGTTGACAATGTACTCCGGCTTGCCGCAAAAGCGTTTCCGCAGCTCCGGGTTCTGGGTGGCGATGCCCACAGGGCAGGTGTCCTTGTTGCAGACACGCATCATAATGCAGCCCATGGAAATGAGCACCGTGGTGCCGAAGCCGAACTCGTCCGCGCCCAGCATACACGCGATGGCCACGTCCCGGCCCGTCATCAGCTTGCCGTCCGCCTCCAGGATCACCCTGCTTCGGAGACCGTTCATAATCAGGGTCTGGTGGGTCTCCGCGATGCCCAGCTCCCAGGGCAGGCCGGCGTTCTGGATGGAGGTTTTCGGGGCCGCGCCGGAACCGCCGTCAAAGCCGGAAATCAGGATGAGCTGTGCGCCGGCCTTGGCCACGCCTGCCGCCACGGTTCCCACGCCCGCCTCAGACACCAGCTTGACGGAAATACGGGCGCCCCGGTTGGCGTTCTTCAAGTCGTAGATGAGCTGCGCCAGGTCCTCAATGGAATAGATGTCGTGATGGGGCGGCGGCGAGATCAATGTCACGCCGGGGGTGGAGTACCGGGTCTTGGCCACCCAGGGGTAGACCTTCTTACCGGGCAGATTGCCGCCCTCGCCGGGCTTGGCGCCCTGGGCCATCTTGATTTGAATTTCCTTGGCGTTCACCAGATATTTGGAGTCCACGCCGAACCGGGCCGAGGCCACCTGCTTGACAGCGGAGCAGCGGTCCAGACCGTCCGGACCGATCCGATACCGGGATTCCAGCTCGCCGCCCTCGCCGGTGTTGGATTTGCCGCCGATGGAGTTCATGGCGATGGCCATGCACTCGTGGGCCTCCTGACTCAGAGAGCCGAAGCTCATGGCGCCGCTCTGAAAACGCTTCACAATGCTCTCCACGCTCTCCACCTCGTCGATGGGGATGGCCGCGCCCTCCGGGAACCGGATCTCCATGGCGCCACGGAGATTGATGATATTGTCGGGGTCATTGACCAGAGCCGCGTACTCCTTGTATTTCTCATAGTTTCCCGTCCGGGTGGAGAGCTGAAGCAGATGCACCACCATGGGACTGTACAGGTGCCGCTCCTTCCCTGCCCGGTACTTGTGAAGTCCCACGGAATCCACCGCCACATCGGTGTAAAGCTCCAGCGGGTCAAAGGCCCGGTCGTGGAGCGCGTTCACATCCGCTTGAATCTCCTCCAGACCGATGCCGCCCACCCGGCTGACGGTACCGGTAAAATACTTCTCGATCACATCGCTGTTGATGCCGATGGCCTCGAATAGCTGGCTGCCCTGGTAGGACTGAATGGTGGAAACGCCCATTTTGGAGGCGATCTTCACGATGCCGTTTAGGACGGCCATGGTGTAGTCCTTCTCGGCGGCATAGTAATCCTTATCCAGCAGCCCGTCCTCGATCATCCCTTGGATGGCCTCCAGCGCCAGATAGGGGTTGATGGCCGACGCGCCGTAGCCCAGCAGGGTGGCAAAATGGTGGACCTCCCGCGGCTCCGCCGTCTCCAGGATCAGGGCCAGGGCTGTCCGCTTCTTGGTGCGGACGCAGTGCTTTGCCGCTGCGGACACCGCCAGCAGGGACGGGATCGCCACATGGTTTTCGTCCACGCCACGGTCGGAGAGGATGAGAACGTTTGCGCCCTCCCGGTATGCCCGGTCCACGGAGTTGCAGAGCTTTTCCAGGGCCTTCTCCAAGCTGGTATTCTTATAGTACAGGATGGAAATGGTATGGACATGGAAGCCCGGCTTTTTCATATGCCGGATTTTCAGCATATCCAGGCTGGTGAGAATGGGGTTGTTGATGCGGAGCACATGGCAGTTCTCCTCCTTTTCCTCCAGGAGATTGCCGTCCTTGCCCACATAGACGTTGGTGGCCGTGACGATCTCCTCCCGGATGGAGTCGATGGGCGGGTTCGTCACCTGCGCGAAGTGCTGCTTGAAGTAGTTGAACAGCGGCTGATGCATATTGGAAAGGCACGCCAGCGGTGCGTCGATCCCCATGGCGGTGGGCTGCTCGGACCCCGTCATGGCCATGGGCGCTACAGACAGCTTCAGGTCCTCATAGGTGTAGCCAAAGGCCTTCATCATTCTTGCGCGCTCATAGCGGCTGTATTTGGGAACGGAGTGGTTGGGGATGGGAAGATCCGCCAGATACACAAGCTGATTGTCCAGCCACTGTCCATAGGTGGCCTCCCCGGCATAGTAGTCCTTCAGCTCGTCGTCCTCGATGACCCGGCCCTGCCGGGTGTCCACCAGGAGCATCTTGCCGGGCGTCAGGCGGGCCTTTTTGACGATTTTTTCATCGGGAATATCCAGCACGCCCACCTCAGAGGCCAGAATCAGCCGTCCGTCGTCGGTGATGTAGTACCGGGAGGGCCGCAATCCGTTGCGGTCCAGCACCGCGCCCATCTGGTCGCCGTCGGAGAACAGGATGGAGGCGGGGCCGTCCCACGGCTCCATCATGGTGGCGTAATACTGGTAAAAATCCTTGCGCTTCTGGCTCATGGCCCGGTTGTTGACCCATGGCTCAGGAATGGTTATCATCACGGCCTTCGGCAGATCCATGCCACTCATAACCAGAAATTCCAGGGTGTTGTCCAGCATGGCGGAATCGGAACCGGCCACATTGACCACCGGGAACACTTTTCCGAGGTCCTCCTCCGAAAAGGCCGTGGTGTCCATGGTCTCCTCACGGGCCAGCATCCGGTCCGCGTTGCCCTGGATGGTGTTGATCTCGCCGTTGTGAACGATGAAGCGGTTGGGATGCGCCCGCTGCCAGCTTGGGTTCGTGTTGGTGGAGAACCGGGAATGTACCATGGCGATGGCGGACTTCACCCGGCGGTCCTGAAGGTCCAGATAAAACATACGGAGCTGCTTTACCAGGAACATACCTTTATATACGATGGTGCGGCTGGACATGGACACCACATAGGTGTCCTCATGGCTCTGCTCAAACTCCCGGCGGATCACATAGAGCCTGCGGTCGAAGTCCAGACCCTTTTCGCAGTCCGCAGGACGCCGGAAGAATGCCTGCATGATGCAGGGCATACATTCCCTGGCCCGTCGGCCCAGCACATCCGGAGCCGTGGGGACCAGCCGCCAGGACAGGAGCCGGACGCCCTTCTTCACACAGATGGTCTCCAGCATTTTCTTCGCCTGATTCCGGTGCAGCTCATCCTGGGGCAGGAAGAACATACCGACGCCGTAATCCCGCTCGCCGCCCAGGTCCACGCCGGACGCCGCCAGCTCCGCCTTGAAAAACTCGTGAGGAATTTGCAGCATAATGCCCACGCCGTCGCCGGTCTCTCCCGTGGCGTCCTTGCCGGCCCGGTGCTCCAGCCGCTCCACAATGGCCAGAGCGTTGTCCACCGTGGCGTAGTCCTTTTCTCCGTTGATATTGACAATGGCTCCGATCCCGCAGTTGTCATGCTCAAACGACGGGTCATAGAGCGGCGGCGTGATTTGTCTGGTTTCTGTCATGCAAAACACCTCTCTGTGTAATAATCACGATATGCTTCTGCGGCAAAAATGAAAAATATTTCTATGCGTCCATCATGCCGCAGCGTCTATATTGAACATTATAGCTTTACATCCTGCATATGTCAACATAAATTTCGCGTTTTTCAAGGATTTTTCAGCCAATTTTGATGGATTAGATTCTTAAAATTGCATTTCTAATTTTTACCCAATCATCATTTTGAAATTTTCCATGCAACTTTCGTGCAAATTTCTTCTTTCTCGCGCTTCTCCCCAGGCGAAAACCCGCGAATACGCACAGCATCCTTCATACGCAGGTATCGCGCCATTTCCGCGCTGAAATTCCGGCTCGGGGAAAACAAAATGACTGCCCCAGGTCCCTGACAGGGACCTGAGACAGTCAAGCCTCCGCTCACCGGAGGAGCTTCAAGATACGCTGCACCGCCTGCTCCGTGGCATCCGCGTCCCCAAAGGCCGTCACGCGGATATAGCCCCGGCCGCTGGGTCCGAAGCCCGCCCCCGGCGTCGTCACCACATTGGCCTCCTTCAGCAGCCGGTCGAAGAAGGACCAGGAATCCGTGGGCGTCCGGAACCAGATGTATGGGGAGTTCACGCCGCCGTAGACCTCCAGCCCGGCCGCCATGAGGCCCTCGCGGATGACTCTGGCGTTGCTCTGGTAAAAGGCGATGGTTTCCATCACCTGCCGGCGGCCCGCCTCGCTGTAGACCGCCTCCGCGCCTCGCTGGACCACATAGGGTACGCCGTTGAACTTGGTGGTGTGGCGGCGGTTCCACATGGCGTTGAGGCTCTGCCCCTGCCGGACCAGCGCCTTGGGGACCACCGTATAGGCGCAGCGGTTGCCGGTAAAGCCGGCTGTCTTGGAAAAGCTGTGGAACTCGATGGCGCAGGTTTTTGCGCCGGGCAGCTCATAGATGGAGTGGGGTACATCCGCCTCGGTGATGAACGCCTCATAGGCCGCGTCAAAGAGGATTACCGCGTCGTTGTCATTGGCGTAGTCCACCCAGACCTGGAGCTGGTCCCGCGTCAGAGTGGTACCCGTGGGATTGTTGGGCAGGCAAAGATAGATCATGTCCACCGGTTTCTTTGGCAGCTCCGGCACGAAGCTGTTTTCCGCCGTTGTGGGCATATAATAGATTCTGGACCACCGCTCCTGATCGGCCAGGTACTCCCCTGCCCGTCCGGCCATGGCGTTGGTATCCACATAGACGGGATACACCGGGTCGCATACCGCGACCACGTTGTCTGTGGAGAAAATATCCCCGATGTTGCCGCAGTCGCTCTTGGCCCCATCGGATACGAATATCTCGTCCATGCCGATGTCCACGCCGCGGCTGCGGAAATCGCCGTCCACAATGGCCTGCCGCAGAAAATCATAGCCCTGCTCCGGTCCATAGCCCCGGAAGGTCTCCTTCCGGCCCATCTCCTCCACGGCCCTGTGCATGGCCTCCACCACAGCGGGCGCCAGAGGACGGGTCACATCGCCGATGCCGAGCTTGATGAGGCGGGCCTCCGGATGCTCGGCGGCGTAGGCCGCCGTCCGGCGGCCTACCTCCGCAAACAGGTAGCTGCCGGGCAGCTTTTGATAATTCTCATTGATTTTCGCCATAAGATACTCCTAACCTTTCCGTATCAATCTCACCGTCAAAGACAGTGGCAGCGGGGCCTGTCATAAAAACATGGTCCGTTTTCTCATCCCAAACGATCTGCAGATCTCCGCCCAGCAGGTGCAGCGTGGCCGCGCGGCCGCTCTTCCCGTTGCACACCGCCGCCACCAGGCAGGCGCAGGCCCCGGTACCGCAGGCCAGGGTTTCCCCCGCTCCCCGCTCCCAGACGCGCATTTTGAGATGCTCCCGGTCTATGACCTGCACAAACTCCGTGTTGGTCCGCTCCGGGAACAGCGCGTGGTGCTCAAAGGCAGGGCCGATCTCCCGGAGGTTGAGGGAATCCACCTCCGGCACAAACACCACCGCGTGGGGATTCCCCATGGAAACCGCCGTAACGGGGACCTCCCGGCCGCAGACCTCTATAGGAACGCCGATGAAGGAAGCTCCCTCTCCCAGCACGGGAATCTCACCCGGCGCCAGGATGGGCTTTCCCATATCCACCGTCACAGAGACGATCTGCCCCTGCTCCTCCGTCATGGTCAGGGTCTTGATGCCGCCCAGAGTCTCCACCGTGATGGTGGTTTTGTCCGTCAGACCACGGTCATAGACATATTTCCCGACGCAGCGGATGCCGTTGCCGCACATCTCCGCCCTGGACCCATCGGAATTGTACATCACCATCTGGAAGTCCGCCACCTCTGACGGACAGATCAGGATCAGACCGTCGGACCCAATGCCAAAATGCCGGTCCGAAAGCAGCCGCGCCATCCGGGACGGGTCGCCGACCTGCTCCGTAAAGCAGCTGACGTAGATGTAGTCGTTGCCGATGCCGTGCATCTTCGTAAATTTCATTGTTGGCCTCCAAATCGCTACATTATTTTTATGTATTATTGCAGAAGGAAGTCTTTTTGTCAAGCTGCGGGGATGATTTTTTGGAAGTATCCGGCAGTATCTCCCCGATACGGCACAATTTTGTGCCTTTGCCAGGGCGATCGGCCCAAAAACGGGAAAACAGGGCTTGACATTTTCGCGTCCTGCCCATACAATAAATACATATAACACAGATATGTTATTATTCTTCTATGGGAGGTCCTGACATGGCAGTTTATCAAGCGCTACCCGACATGATCGGCAACACGCCGATGTTAAAAATGAACCGCATCAGCAAGATCTGGGGAGTTTCCTCCAATGTCTATGCCAAGCTGGAGTATTTCAATCCCCTCGGTTCCATCAAGGACCGGGCCGCGCTCTATATGATCGAGGCCGCCGAACGGAGCGGCGACATCACGGCGGACACCGCTGTGATCGAGCCGACCTCCGGGAATACCGGCATCGGCCTCGCCTTTATCTGCGCCAGCAAGGGCTACCGGCTGATTCTGACCATGCCGGAAAACATGAGCCGGGAGCGCAGGAGCCTGCTTTCCGCGCTGGGCGCGGAGATCGCGCTGACCCCGGCCTGGAAGGGCATGAGCGGCGCGGTGGAGAAGGCCAACGCGCTGCACAGCGAGATCCCCAACTCCTATATTCCGGACCAGTTCAGCAATCCGGCCAACGTG
Organism: uncultured Oscillospiraceae bacterium; assembly: GCA_964493585.1. Taxonomy (GTDB): domain Bacteria; phylum Bacillota; class Clostridia; order Oscillospirales; family Oscillospiraceae; genus HGM13006. The sequence continues at coordinate 1,180 of CAZBOR010000044.1, read as the reverse complement.
CAGGCCCATGTGGAAACCACCGCCCGGGAGATCCTGCGGGACCTGGACAGCCGGATCGACATCTTCGTGGCCACGGTGGGGACCGGCGGCACCCTGACCGGAAACGGTCAGGTGCTCAAATCGGTCAATCCGGACTGCCGGGTGATTGCGGTGGAGCCGGCCGGGTCCCCGCTGCTGTCGGAGGGACGGTTTGGTCCCCACAAAATACAGGGCATCGGCGCAAACTTCATCCCCTCCATCCTGGACCGGAGCCTCATCGACGAGATCATCACCGTCACGGACAACGACGCATACACGACCTGCCAGGAGGCGGCCAGGGTCGAGGGCCTGCTGGTGGGAATCAGCTCCGGCGCGGCCCTGTGGGCTGTCAAGCAGTTGGCCCTGCGGCCGGAGAACGCCGGGAAGAATATCGTGACGATCCTTCCCGATACCGGAGAGCGCTACCTGTCGGTAAACCTGTACCCATGACTGTGAGGTGTTAATATGAGGATCTCCGCCAAGGCAAGATACGGCCTTGCCACCATGATATACTTTGCCTGTTACTATCCCGACAAGCAGAAATTCAACGTGCTGGAAATCTCCCAGAGCCTGGGCATCTCCAAAATCTATCTGGAGCAGGTGTTCACACAGCTCAAAAACAGCGGCATCGTCACCGCCATCAAAGGGCCAAAGGGCGGCTACTCCCTGAGCCGCGCCCCCTCTGAGATCACCGCCTATGATATTCTGACCGCCACGGATTCCAGTCTCTTTGAACCGACCCCGGCCACTGTGGCGGAGCAGGCCCCGAATATCGAAAGCACTCTGGGCGTGGAGGTGTTCGACGTGCTGGACGCCTCCGTCCGTACCGCGCTGTCCGCTATCACGCTCCGGCAGCTTGCGGAGACTGCCCAGCAAAACTCCACCATCGGATATATGTATTACCTTTGAAGCGGCAAACCCGGAGCGCAGACGGCAGCGTTTGCGCTCCGGCGTTGTTTTCCGTGTCCCGGATGAAAAAGCCCCCATGGGAGCGCTGCTCCCACGGGGGTGGTGCCGGTGGCCGGGCTCGAACCGGCACGCTATCGCTAGCGGTGGATTTTGAGTCCACTACGTCTACCAATTCCATCACACCGGCGGATGTATGAAATATTATAATGCACGGGCTTCAAAAAAGCAAGTCCCAAGTTTCGCGTTTTCTATT
>CAZBOR010000043.1:0-14064 GCA_964493585.1 uncultured Oscillospiraceae bacterium | reverse complement strand
CGTTTCCATCCACGCGCTTTCCGTCCTTGATATGGATGGAGGGCGTCATCTTGGGGCCTTCCCCCATGGGAGGAGGCCCGCCGTTTTTATCCTCCATGCCGTTTTCTGCGAACCATTCCCAGGGTTCAATGGGAACATAGGGGACCCGCGGGACGATATTCAGCGGTTTGCCTGTAAGCTGTGCCATATGTATGACCTTCTTTCGTAATATGTGCGGATAAAACCGCCACTTCTATTATAACGGACAGGGCAGGGGGATTGCAAGTATCATTCTATGTGCGCGAAAAAATATATGGTCCTATATTGATTCCTGGGGCAGGATTTGGTAAAATAAGATAGGAATCGCGGCCCAGAGCTCTTCCGGGCCGCAGGAATATGCCGTCGAATAGGAGGAAGCTATGAAATACAGCATCATCACCATCAACCGCGAGTTTGAATCCAGGGGCAGCGAGATCGCCCAGGAGGTGGCCCAGCGGCTGCATCTGCCCTATGTGGACAAGTTTCTGATTACCGAGTCCGCCGCCAAAAGCGGCATCAGCGTTGCCAAAATCGAGGCCACAGACGAAATGCTGGCGTCCCGGTTTGATTATTCCCAGGCGGAGGCCGCCCACTACTACACCAACTCCGCATCGCCGCTGCCCACCTCCGCCCAGATTGCGGAGGTACAGTTCCAGCTTATCCGGGAGATCGCGGAGCAGGGACCCTGCGTGATCGTGGGCCGCTGCGCCAACTATCTGCTGCGGGAGCGGGAGGATGTGCTGGACGTATTCATCCACGCCGGACGGGACTACCGGGTGCGGCGCACCATGGAGAGTCTCCAGCTCTCGGAGCGCAGCGCCGTCCGGGTGCTCCGGCGCACGGACAAGGCCAGAAAAGCCTACTACCGCAATTACACCGGCATGGACTGGAACGACCCCAACTCCTACCACATGATCGTCAACAGCGACCGGCTGGGGATGGAACCCTGTGTGGACCTGATCTGCCGGGCCTATGGGGGATAGACGATCCCCGGCAGACGCCGAGATCGCGCTATTGGAAGCTTTCTACCGGGTTCCACATCAGGTCCGCCGGAGGCTCCTCCGAGAAGCACACCGGCTGGATGGCCCATGGGTCCCTTAGCAGCGTCACCCGTCAGCGGCAGCTGCTCCTCCCGGAAAATCCGGCAGGGACGCAATTGCCGCCATGACCATAGCCACAGGGACGTCCGTACCGGCGGACACATGAATGCAGAGCGCTCCCACATAGAAGCCCACCTCATGATTCGTCTCCAGCGCCGCCTGAATATCCTCCTGCGTCAGCTCCGCCAGAGCGCCCAGGTTGCCGGTCAGATCATAGTATGCCGGGTCCGCTGTCACGTCCCAGTACAGCCTTGCGCCGCCATCGTCCTCCAGCTCCGTGTCCGTATAGACCAGCGAGGCGGACTGCGGTTCCCCATTTTTGACAGTAACCACGTCTTGGGTCTGACGAACGGGCAGTCCCGACACATCCGGCAGGCAATCCGAGAAAAATTCCGTCCATTCCGTCGTATCGGACCAGGTGTATTCGTCGCCCCGCTCCATGGAAAAGGCGTCCAGATCCACGCCGCCGGCCAGACAGAAATCCAGCACCCGGCCCAGCTCCTCCAGGGTGGTGTCCCGAATCCCCTCGATCTGATAGCGCACGCCGTCCTTGGTGAACACCAGCACGTTGCACTGGCCCAGCGCCTCGTCCCGCTCCGCCGTGCCGGAGCCGTAGACCGTCACGCCGTCCACCTCCGTCTCCGTCACCTGCTTCTCGTCCGGCTGGAAAAAGCCGTCCCGCATATCGGGGTCCCCGATCTCGCCGGGGATGATGGTCAATGTGAGCTGCTTGTAGCTGCTGTAATCCTCCGGCGCATACTGCCATGTCACGCCGATCTCAAAGAAGCTGCCATCGGCATAGTAGTTGGCCCAGCCGGAGCATTCGCTGTACTCCGGCATCTCCGGGATGACCCCGGCGGCAAGCAGAGATTCCCCGTCAAAGCCCCGGCCCTCGGCATAGGGCGTCTCCGCATAGCAGATCAGCGTGCTTTTCCCGGCGTATTCCGTGTTATCCCGGAAGTAGCGGGCATAGTCTGTGACCGCATCCCCGGTCTGCCGCGTCCCAAAGCAGCCCATCAGCACCAGAGCCACCGCCGCCATAAGGACCGCAGACAATAGCCTTCGTTTCATGGAATTCGTCTCCTTTCTGTCCGTGCGGCATTTGTTTCTACTTCTATATTAGCATATGCGGAAGAATCTGTCAACGGTCTGCCAGGTATTCCTCCACCGTCTGAAGCTGCTCCGGGGTGTTGACGCCGAGGATCTGCTCGTTGAGCTCCACACAGCACACGCCGATTTTGCCGCCTCGCCGACGCATCAGCTCCGGCACGTCCGTCAGGTAGTATTCCCCCTGGGCGTTGTCGTTTTTCAGCAGACCCAGACACGCCAGCAGCTCCCGGCAGTCGAAGGCGTAGACCCCGGCGTTCAGCTCCCGGATGGATTTCTGCTCCGGCGTGCAGTCCCGGTCCTCCACCACCCGGAGAAATTCGCCGTTGTGATCCCGCAGAATGTGGCCATAGGGCAGGTCCAGGCTGCTGGTGCCCGTCAGGAAGGTACAGGCGCAGTCGCTTTCCTCGTGGACCTGGAGCAGCGCCTCATAGGTCTCCCGCTTGAGAAGGGGCATATCCCCGCAGCAGACCAGCACCGTCCCGTCAAAGCCCTCCAGATACTCCCCGGCGCACTGGACCGCGTGTCCGGTGCCTTTTTGTTGCGCCTGCACCGCGTAGGGATAGCCCGGAAACCGCTCCATGACCTTCTCCCGCATATAGCCCGCCACAATAATGGTGTCCTTTTTGGGCAGAAAATCCAGGGCCTCCAGTACATAGTGCAGGAGGGGCTGTCCGCCCGCCTCCCGCAGCACCTTGGGGAGCCGGTACTGCTCCGATTGCAGACGGGTCCCCTTTCCCGCCGCCAGAATCACCGCTTTTACGTTTTTCATACGTCCTCCAATCCCGCCAAAATGGCGATGCCCGCGCTGGCTCCAATGCGGTCCGCGCCCGCCGCCAGCATGGCCTCTGCCTCCTCATAGGTGTGAATCCCGCCGCTGGCCTTGACCTTGAGGCCCCCGGCGGATTTTTTCATCAGCGCCACATCCTCCGCTCTTGCGCCTCCGGTGGAAAAGCCCGTGGAGGTCTTGACAAAGTCCGCGCCGGCGTTCCGGGCCGCCTGACAGGCCCGTATGATCTCCGCCTCCGTCAGCAGGCAGGTCTCTAGGATCACCTTGAGCACCTGCGCGGGACAGGCCGCCCGGACCGCCCGGATGTCGCTTTCCACCGCTGCCCAGTCGCCGTCCTTGGCCCGTCCCACGTCCAGCACCATGTCGATCTCCTCCGCGCCCAGGGCTGCCATGGCCTCCGCCTCCGCCGCCTTGACCACGGAGCAGCCCAGGGGAAAGCCCACCACCACGCACAGCTTCACGTCCGACCCTTCGATGCAGCGCTTCGCCAGGGCTGCCCGCCCGGAATTGACACAGACGGACCGGAAATGGTGCTCCACCGCCTCGGCGCAGAGCCGCTCGATCTGTGCCGCCGTGGCGTCGGGCCGGAGCAGGGTATGGTCGATTTTCCCCGCAAGCTCCAGTTTTGTCATAACAGGTTCTCCTTTTCTAATCGGGGATCCGGAAAAACCGTTTCCCGTTTTCCAGGGTGATGGCCGCCACCTCCTCGGTGGTGAGGCCCTTGATCTCCGCGATCTTCTCCGCCACTCTCGACACATAGCCGGAATGGTTGCGCTTGCCCCGGTAGGGCGTGGGCGCCATATAGGGGCAGTCCGTTTCGATCATGATCCGGTCCATGGGGACCGCCGCCACCGCCTCCAGGGCCCGACGGGCGTTCTTGAAGGTGACGACTCCGGTGAAGCTCACATACCAGCCCATTTTGACCAGCTCCCGCGCCATCTCCGCGCTGCCGGAAAAGCAGTGGAACACGCCCGGCACCTTGTCCGCCCAGCGCCTTACGATGTCCATCCCGTCCCCGTGGGCCTCCCGCTCGTGGACCACCACGGGCTTTCCCACCTCCGATGCCAGATGGAGCTGCCGCTCAAACCAGTATTGCTGGACCGCTCTGGGCGTGTCCTCGTAGTGGTAGTCCAGGCCGATCTCTCCGATGGCCACCACCTTCTCATGGGCGCATAGGCCCCGGTACAGCTCCAGCGTCTCCTCGGTCATTTCCGCCGTGTGACCCGGCCAGTGGCCCACTGCGGCGTAGATGAAGGGGTACTGCTCCGCCAGCGCCACCGAGGCCAGGGACGACTGCACATCGCAGCCGATGTTGTTGATCAGAGAAACGCCCTGACGGTGTATCTCCGTCAGCAGCGCGTCCCGGTCCGCGTCAAACGCCTCGTCGTCAAAATGGGCGTGGGTGTCGTAAAACATCACTGGGTTCCCTCCCTGTTTTTCAGCTCCAGATACACCATCAGCACCGCCAGGTCCGCCGGACTGACCCCGGACACACGGGACGCCTGCCCCAGATTCAGGGGCCGGATGGCGCTGAGCTTCTGCCGGGCCTCCAGCCTGAGACCCGTGATGGCGTTGTAGTCCAGGTCCGCCGGAAGTACCCGGTCCTCCTCCCTGCGAAGCTGCTCCACCTGCTTTAGCTGCCGCTGGATATAGCCCGCGTACTTCACCTGTATCTCGACCTCCTCCCGGATGTCCGGGGGCAGGTCCGGCCGGGTGGGGTCAAAGGGCTCCAGCGCCTCGTACCGCACCTGGGGCCGCCGCAGCAGATCGCTCATACGGGCGGAGCCGCTGACGGGCGCGGTACCCACCGAGGTCAGATAGGCGTTGAGAGCCGCGCTCTCCGCCGCGCCGCACTGTTCAAGCCGGGCCTTTTCCCGCTCCACCCGGCGGTATTTCTCCTGCACCGCCTCATAGCGTTCCTTGGAAACCAGACCCACCCGGTAGCCGATGCCGCACAGCCGCTGGTCCGCGTTGTCCTGCCGGAGCATCAGCCGGTACTCCGTGCGGGAGGTCATCATACGGTATGGCTCGTTGGTCCCCTTGGTCACCAGATCGTCGATGAGGGTGCCGATGTAGGCGTCGCTGCGCCGAAGCACCATGGGCGCCTCGCCCTTGAGCTTTAGGGCCGCGTTGATGCCCGCCACCAGACCCTGGGCCGCCGCCTCCTCATAGCCGGAGCTGCCGTTGAACTGTCCCGCGCCGTAAAGCCCTGGCACCTTCTTGCTTTCCAGAGTGGGCAGCAGCTCCGTGGGGTCCACGCAGTCGTATTCGATGGCGTAGGCCGGACGCATCATCTCCGCCCGCTCCAAGCCCGGAATGGTCCGCAGCATTTTTAGCTGCACATCCTCCGGCAGCGACGAGGAAAAGCCCTGGATGTACATCTCGTCGGTGCTGAGACCGCACGGCTCAATAAAGAGCTGGTGTCGGGGCTTGTCGGGAAAGCGCACGATTTTGTCCTCGATGGAGGGGCAATACCGGGGTCCCACTCCCTCGATGACTCCGGAAAACAGGGGACTGCGGTGGAGGTTCTCCCGGATGACCCGGTGGGTCTCCTCTGTGGTATAGGTGAGATAGCACACCGCCCGGTTTTTCGGTATCTCCGTGGTGGTAAAGCTGAAGGGCAGCGGCACCTGGTCCCCTGCCTGAACCTCCATTTTCGTAAAGTCGATGCTGCGGCGGTTGACCCTGGGCGGCGTTCCGGTTTTGAACCGCCGGAGGCTGAGGCCCAGGTCCCTCAGGCATTGGCTCAGGCCCTCCGCCGCGTGCATTCCGTCCGGTCCCGATGTATAGCAGCATTCCCCGGTGATGACCCGCCCCTCCAGATAGGTCCCCGTGCAGAGGATGGCGGCCTTCACCGGGTACACCGCCCCCAGCTGGGTCCTGACGGCGCTGACCGCGCCGTTTTCGGTCCGGATCTCCGTGACCATGGCCTGCTTCAGCTCCAGATTTTCCTGCCGCTCCAGGGTGTGCTTCATATCCTCCTGGTATTTTCTCCGGTCCGCCTGGGCCCGCAGGGAGTGGACCGCCGGACCCTTTCCCCGGTTGAGTACCCGGAACTGGATGCAGCAGCGGTCCGCGGCCTTTGCCATTTCGCCGCCCAGAGCGTCGATCTCCCGGACCAGATGGCCCTTTCCGGTGCCGCCGATGGCGGGGTTGCAGGGCATATTGCCCACCGCGTCCAGGTTGATGGTGAACACCACCGTTTTCATCCCCAGCCGCGCCGCCGCCAGGCCCGCCTCAATGCCCGCGTGGCCCGCGCCGATCACCGCGATGTCATAGCTCTCGGCCAGATATTCCATGTCTTTCCCCCGAATTTCCAGTGTTATTTTTCGTCGTCCAGGAGCTGTACCCGCAGCACCGTAGGGATTCCCGCCGGGTCCGTTTCCAGAACCTCCCCGGTCATGGTGACGGCAACGAGATCCCCCACATCCAGGTCCGCGCAGGTGATCTCCGTGCCGCGCCAAAGGAATTGGGTATCGTCCTCCGCCGTAAAGTAGAAGTCCCCGCGCCAATTCCCATCGTTGACCGCCAGCCCGGACACCAGCAGATAGCCCCGGCTGTCATCGATCTCCGTGATCTCGGCATAGAAGGTCTGGGTATCCAATACGTCCACGCCGCTATCCTCCGGCTTCTCCGGCTCCGTCCGGGTCACGCGGCAGCCCACCGCGTATCCGACGCCCGCCGCCGCCAGCACCGCCAGGACGCACAGCAGCACCGCCGTCCATCGTTTCATGGTCATCGCTCCTCTGCAAATATGCGTTTATCCATACCAACCTGTTCTCCGAGGAAAGAAGCTGCCCGGAGAACAGATGGTATCAGAGCATCGACAGGATCTTCGCCTTGGGCTGCACGCCCACCGAGGTGGCGGCGGCAGCACCCTCCTGAAACACCATCAGGGTGGGGATGCTCATGACGCCGAACTGGGCCGCCAGCTCAGGCTCCTCGTCCACGTTGATCTTGCACACCTTGATGTCGGCGCGCTCCTGAGCGATCTCGTCCACCACGGGAGAGAGCATCCGGCAGGGGCCGCACCAGGACGCCCAGAAATCCACCAGCACCGGCTTGGCGCTGCCGAGGACCTCCTGCTGAAAATTCTTCTGCGTCACAGTTATGACAGACATATTGGTTCCTCCTTAATCCTTGGTTTTGTAATACAGCATACAGTGGCAAAAGCCTTCAAAGTCGGGGTCCGCCATCTGCTGGCGAAACTCCTGACAGATACACTTTGTCTCCTCCGTGCGCTGGAGCCGGCAGGGGCAGTAGCCGCCGGTGCGCTTTAAGCCCTGGCGGATGGTATCCACCATCTCCTTGTCGGGGTTGAGCGTGACCGCCATAATGACAGCATCCTTTCTTTGCGTTGTATGGGTTTCTACCGGTATTCCAAAAAAATGAAATCCTCCTGAAACAGTATTAGTATAACACATCCTCGGCGCTTTCTGTATAAAAAAACGAAAAAACCGGCAAAAAACTTTTGCACACAAAGCCTTCACCGGATGTTCAATATTCGTTAAAAATTCGTCAACAGGATATACAAGGATGCCGGATATAATATGGACAAGAATGACAAAGGGTGCGGAAAAACATGAAACATACCCATTGGATCCTGCGCTGCCTGGCTTTGGCGGCGGCCTTCGCCATGGTGCTTTGCTGCACCGCAGCCGGCGCGGACGACTACCGGGAGCACCGGGAGCCGCCGCAGTTTGACCCTCCGGCCATCGTGGAGCGGGCCGTCACCTGCGTATCCGGCGGCCGGGTGCTCTCCGGCACGCTGACTCTGCCTGCGGATGTGGAGGGGCAGATGCCGGTGGCGATTTTGCTGCACGGGCTGGCCACGGACCGGAGCTGGTGCGACGACATCGCCTGGACGCTGGCGGCGTCCGGCATCGCCAGCGTGCGATTTGACTTCTCCGGCACCGGAGAGAGCGACGGCGCCCAGGAGGATATGACCGTATCCTCCGAGATTCGGGACACCCTGGCGATCCTGGACTATGTACAGGGCCTGGAATTTGCCGACACGGACAACATCCTCCTGGTGGGCAAGAGCATGGGCGGCGTGGACGCGGTGCTGGCGGCCCGGCAGCGGCCGGGAGAGATCAAGGCCATATGTCTCTGGTACCCCGCCTTTGGTCTGGCGGAGGCCGTGAGCCGTGGCTTTCTGCTGGGGCAGTTCTTTGACCCCACGGACCCGCCGGAGACATTGACCGCCGCCGGCTATACCTTTGGCAGGGGCTTCTTGCAGGAGGCGGCCCGACTGGACTGTGCCAGCGCCTGCCGCAGCTACGATGGTCCGGTCCTGATCCTCCATGGGGACCGGGACTACATCGCCCCGATCGGCTTCAGCTTTGCCATGAGTCATGAGTTTCCCAACTGTACCCTCCGGGTGATCCCCGGCGGCGGCCACGGCTTCTGGGGCTATCAGGAGATGGCGGCGCTGGAGTCCATGGCGGCGTTTTTGCAGGAAAGCATTTCCTGATGTAAAAAAAGGGCGCGCCGCAGCGGGCGCGCCCTTCCGATGCTCCCTTCCCCGGCGGGAAGGGAGTTATTCTGTTTCCTCAGGCTCCCCGGCTCTGGGAAAATCCGCCCAGAAAACGACGCCGCCGTCCACGTTGGCCACGCCGTAGCCGCCGCCCAGCAGCTCCATATTGCGCTTGACGATGGACAGTCCCAGACCGGACTCCCGGCCGGCGCGCCGGCGGGATTTATCCAGCCGGTAGAAGCTGTCCCACAGCCGCGGAAGCTCCTCCTCCGGGATGGGCGCGGAGGAGTTGAACAGGGATACCCGGTAAAAGCTGCCCTCCTCCGTCACCCGCAGGGACATCTGATTGCCCTGGTTCATGTGGGTGATGGCGTTTTGCATATAGTTCGTGACGACCTGCTCCACCGAGAAGTAGTCGGTGTTCACATAGAGGCTGCCGGCGTATTCCTTTTTCAGCTGGATGCCCGCCCGCTCCATCTCCATGGAGAAGATCTCCACCTCGTAGTTCAGGAGGTCCCCCAGGTCAAATTCCTCCGGCTCCAGGGTCACGGTGCCGCTCTCCAGCCGGAACAGCTCCATCATCTTGAGGATCAGGACCATCATCCGGTCCGACTCGTCGCAGATCACGTCGCAGTATTCCTTGATTTCGGTGTCCGTCTTGGCCATGCCGTGCCGCAGACCGTCCGCATAGCCGGAAATCAGGCCGATGGGGGTTTTTAGGTCATGGGACAGATTGGCCACCAGGTTCCGCCGGGCCTCCTCCTGCTCCTTCTGGAGCTGGATGTCCGCCTTGAGCTGCTCGTTGGCGGCCTGGAGCTGGGCGATATAGGTCTGCATGAAGTCCGACATGGTGTTGACGCTGCGCGCCATGTCTCCGATTTCGCCGCCGGCGCGGACGTCGCATTTCTGGGAGAAGTCCAGATGGGCGATCTGCTGGGCGATGCTGGTGATCTGCGTGATGGGACCGACCACTGCGGAGCTCATCCGGGAGAAGGCCAGCGCCGCCAGGATCATCACCATCAGCCCCACGATCAGCGAAAACTGCATGGAGATGGACGACGCCTGGGAGATGGAGGCGTAGGAGGTGCTGATCTCCACCACATATTGGTCCGTGATGCCGCCCAGCATCACCCGCTTTTCGCTGGTGTAGGTGGCCCCGGAGGTGGTGTGCTGCCGCATCTCATCGGTGTTGATGTTGTATCCCGTGTCCGCCGCCATGGCGTTTTCCTTGATATAGGGCAGCAGACGATCCTTGAAGTCCGGCATATAGCGGTCTGACACCTGACTGTTGTAGAGAATTTCGTCCGTGTCCCGATCCGCGATCACAATGGTCAGGTTGTTCTCCTCCAGCTGACTGACGGTTTCCAGATCATAGGTACCGCAGTCCCGCAGGGTGTCATAGGCGCTGACCAGGGTTTTTTCCACCCGGTGCAGATAGTACGGCTCCATAAACAGCGCATTGAACAGCACCATCATCAGATAGTACAGCACCAGCACGCTGAGGGCCAGCACGATCAGGTTGCGCCGCAGGCTGCTGCGAAAGGTCATCCTCATCCCTCCAGCTTATAACCCCTTCCCCGAACGGTTTTCAGGGCGGCGCCATGATCTCCCAGCTTCATACGGAGATTCTTGATATGGGTGTCCACGGTCCGGGCGTCCCCGTAGTAGTCAAAGTTCCATACCGCCGAGAGGATCTGCTGCCGGGACAGGGCGATGTTCTTGTTCTGGGCCACATAGAGCAGGAGCTCAAACTCCCTGGGCGTCAGCGCCACCTCCTTGCCGTCCACGGTGACGGTGTGGGCGTCGGGGTCGATGCAGATGCCCGCCACGTCCACGGTGCTTCGCACGGACACGGAGCGCTTGAGCAGCGCCTTGACGCGGGCGATGAACACCGGGAATTTCACCGGCTTGGAGATATACTCGTCGGCGCCGCAGACAAAGCCCAGCACCTCGCTGTCCTCGTCGTTCTTGGCGGTGAGCATGATGATGGGAATCTGGGAAAAGCCGCGGATGGTCTGGCACGCCTGCACCCCGTCCATAACGGGCATCATGATGTCCAGGATCACCAGGTCGATGTCCCCGTCGCCCTTGACCATGTCCACCGCCTCCTGGCCATTGGACGCCTCGATGACCTTATAGCCCTCGCTCCGCAGGAAATCCCCCACCAGTCTGCGCCAGCGCTCCTCGTCGTCTGCAATCAGTATTTTTACGGAATTGTTCATGCTATACCTCCTGATAGACCGCCTCCAGGCGGCAGATCGGCGTCCCCTGGCTGTAAAACCGCTCCTCATATCCGGTCATAATTCCCACCGGGCCGTCGTGGTGCAGGTCGTGGGTGACGTTTTTCAGGGCAAACCCGCATTGGGCAAACTGCTCCAGGGAAAATTCAAACAGGCCCGCGTTGTCCGTCTTGAAGTGGATCTCGCCGCCGGGCTTCAATATCCTCTGGTACCGTTTGAGGAAATCCGCATGGGTCAGCCGCCGGGGCGCGTGCTTTTTGTGGGGCCAGGGGTCGCAGAAGTTGATGTAGATTAGATCCACCTCGCCGGGCGCGAACAGCTCCGCCACCCGCGCCACATCCGCGCCGATAAAGAACACGTTGGTAAGGCCCATAGCCCGGACCTTTTCCATGGCCATGACCATGGCGTCGGGTACCTTCTCCATGGCGATGAGCAGCACATCCTTCTCCGCCGCGGCGGTCTCCGCCGTGAACTTGCCCTTGCCGCAGCCCACCTCCAGGCGAAGCTCCCCGGCGTCGGGCATCAGCTGCCGCCAGCGGCCCGCATAGACCTCCGGCTCCCGGACCCAGACGTCGCTGCACGCCTCCATCCTGGGGACCAGATTCGGTTTTTTCCGCATTCGCATCGCAACAGACCTCTTTCCTTTCCTCTCCGGCACACCGGGAAGGTATCCTTTATTATATCAGATTTATTCAGGGGCGTAAAGCACCACAATTTGTGGTTTTTGTGAATTCTGCCCGGAGGCGGCGGAAAACCGTGAAAAACCGCCCCTGCGCGCACAAAACGCTGTCCTTGCGGGCCGGGGAATTGCCGAGACGCAAGGACAGCGCGCGCTTTGCCGTCTACCGCTTTGCCATGGGGACATAGACGCGGTTCTGGTTCAGGGATTTGTAGGCCGGGCGGATGATACGTCCTCCGGTCATGGCCTCCTCGATGCGGTGGCTGCACCAGCCGGCCACGCGGGCCACGGAGAACAGCGGCGTGAACAGGTCCTCCGGGATATTGAGCATCCGATACACCAGACCGGAATAGAAGTCCACGTTGGCGCACAGGACCTTGTTGGAGCCGGTGACGCGGCGGAACACCTCCGGGGCCAGCCGCTCCACGGCCTCCAGAAGATCCAGCTCCTGGAGATGCCCCGTCTTTTTCGCCAGCGTCCGGGCAGACTGCTTGAGCACCAGAGCGCGGGGATCGGACTTGGTATAGATGGCGTGTCCCATGCCGTAGATCAGGCCGGTGCCGTCGCCGGCCTCCTTCCGCAGTATTTTTTCCAGATAGGCGGAGATCTCGTCGTCATCCGTCCAGTCGGATACCCCGTCCTTGATCTCCTGAAACATCGCGGAGACCCGCTGGTTCGCGCCGCCGTGCTTGGGGCCCTTCAGGGAGCCGACCGCTGCGGCGATGGCGGAATAGGTGTCCGTGCCGGAGGAGGACAGCACCCGGCAGGCGAAGGCCGAGTTGTTGCCGCCGCCGTGCTCCGCGTGGAGCACCAGGCACAGGTCCAGCAGCCGGGCCTCCTCCTGGGTGAATTTGGAGTCCGGACGGGTACAGTGGAGAAAGTTCTCCGCGATGGAATACCCCTCCACCGGCCAGTGGAGCACCAGAGAGCCGCCGTCAAAATAGTGGACCTTGGCGGCATAGGCGTGGGCCACGATCATGGGGAAACGGGCCGTCAGCTCGATGCACTGGCGGACCATGTTGCCGAGATCTGTGCTGTCGGGGTTGCTGTCGTAGGAGTAGAGGGCCAGCACGCTACGGGCCAGCTTGTTCATAATGTTGCTGCTGGGCGCCTTGAGGATCATATCCTCGGTAAAGCCCGTGGGCAGCAGCATCAGCTCCGAGAGCAGCTCCCGGAACCGGCCGTATTCCTCCCGGTTGGGCAGACGGCCGAAGAGCAGCAGATAAGCGATCTCCTCAAAGCCGAACCGCTTTTCTCTGGTAAAGCCGGAGATGAGCTGCATGATGTCATAGCCCCGGTAGATGAGGCGGCCCTCCATGGGCGTTTTTTCGCCGTCGATGATGGCATAGCCCTGGACAGAGCCGATTTTGGTGCAGCCCGCCATGACGCCGGTACCGTCCGCGTTTCGGAGTCCCCGTTTGATGTCCACATTGTCGCGGGCATTGATCTCAAAAGCTGTACTGTTTTGCAGCTCGTCGCATAGATTGTTAAGGAAGGTCTGAACATATGAATTAGACTCGGACAATGACTGCACCTCCAGGAAGAACAAAAGCGTTATCGGCGTCTATCATACCAGATAACCGTACATTAGTCAACAAAAAACATATTGAAAAAACAAGACGTTTTGAAAATTCTCAAAAAACTGTAAATTTCGTGAAAAGAGCAGGGATGAAGGGAGAACGATCAACACTTGCAAATTGGAGGCATACAGATGAAGGAGCGAATTTACGCGGGACTGGCGGCGTCCCTGGCGGCGCTGCTGCTGCCCGTGGCCCTCATGGGGCATCGGGAGGCGCAGATCGCGGCGGAGCCGGCGCTGACCTCGGCGGAGCGGACGGTGTCGGCCATCGTCGTCCACGAGGCGGCGGAGGCGGGCTATGACCAGTCGGTGACAGTGGAGGTGACGGTGGACGGCGCGGCGGTTTCCATGACCCTGGAGGACTACCTCTGCGGGGTGCTCATGGGGGAAATGCCCGCCGAATTTCCCATGGAGGCGCTGAAGGCCCAGGCGGTGGCCGCCCGGACCTACACGCTGCGGCAAATCGAGAACGGCGGGACATTGTCCGATGATCCCGCCGTGTGTCAGGCCTACTGTGACATGGCCACGGCCCAGGAGAAGTACGGGGAGAACTGGGAGGAGGCCGTGGACACGCTGCGGGAGGCGGTATCCGCCACGGACGGCCAGGTCATGACCTATGACGGCGCGCTGATCGTGGCCACCTATTTCTCCTGCTCCGGCGGAAAAACAGAGTCCGCCGCGGCGGTGTGGGGCGGAGACGTGCCGTATCTGGTCAGTGTGGACAGCCCCGGCGAGGAGAGCGCCGGATGCTATGAGAGCGCCGTCACGGTGGACATGGCGACATTCCTGGAGACACTGGAGATCACCGAGGCCACTGTGGGAGACGTCACCTACACCGAGGGCGGCGGCGTGGACACAGTGGAGCTGGGCGGCAGGACCTTCACCGGGCTGGAGCTGCGGAGCCTGTTTGGGCTGCGCTCCACCAATTTCACGCTGGAGCTGACGGCGGATGCCGTGACCTTCCGGGTCCTGGGCTACGGACACCGGGTGGGTCTGAGCCAATATGGGGCAAAGGCCATGGCCGAGAACGGGTATGACTATGAGGAGATACTCACCCGGTACTATACCGGCGCGG
>CAZBOR010000042.1:0-14322 GCA_964493585.1 uncultured Oscillospiraceae bacterium | reverse complement strand
TACTGGAAACGCGGCAAAGAATCAAGCGGTATCTGCGCCGCAGCCCCGGGGTTTTGTCTTTTTCCGATATTGGGCTTGTAATTACCGAAAAACATGGTATGATTATTTTATACAACTCACAGGAGGTCCTCTCATGCTACAGGGAAAAAACGTGCTGCTGGGCGTCACCGGCGGCATCGCGGCCTATAAGCTCCCGAACCTCTGCTCCCTTCTGGTGAAGCACGGGGTCCATGTGGAGACGATCCTCACCGCCAACGCGCAGAAGATTGTCTCCCCCATCCCCTTTGAAAGTCTGTCCGGCAACCGCTGCCACACCGATACCTTCGATCCCCAGGACACCGCGAAAATCGCCCATGTGTCGCTGGCCCGGCAGGCGGACCTGCTGGTGGTGGCGCCCGCCTCCGCCGATTTCATCGCCAAGCTCCGGTGGGGACTGGCGGACGATATGCTGTCCACCACCGCCCTGGCCTGCACCTGTAAAATTCTGCTGGTCCCGGCCATGAACACCAATATGTACGAAAACCCCGCCACCCAGGAGAACCTGGCGGCGCTCCGGCAGCGGGGCGTTCTGGTGATGGAGCCGGATTCCGGCCGCCTGGCCTGCGGCGCCGTGGGCCTGGGCAAAATGCCGGAGCCGTCGGACATCTTTGACCGCATCGAGGCGGAGATCGCCTGGGAAAAGGACCTGTCCGGCCTCCGCGTCCTGGTCAGCGCCGGCCCCACCCAGGAGCCGATCGACCCGGTGCGCTATATCACCAACCACTCCAGCGGGAAAATGGGCTATGCCCTGGCCCATGCCGCCATGCTCCGGGGCGCGGACGTGACCCTGGTGTCCGGTCCCACGGCGCTGAAATACCCGCCGCTGGTCCGAACCATCCCCGTCGTCACCGCCCAGGATATGTACGAGGCTGTCACCGCCCATGCGCCCCAGGCGGACATCATCATCAAGGCCGCCGCAGTGGCGGACTACACGCCCATGACCGTGGCGGACAACAAGATCAAAAAGACCGACGAGGACATGACGATTCGCCTGAAGCGCACCCAGGACATCCTCGGCGAGCTGGGCCATCAGCGCCGTCCGGGCCAGTTCCTCTGCGGGTTTTCCATGGAAACGGAAAATATGCTGGAAAACAGCCGGAAAAAGCTCCGGAAAAAGCACCTGGACATGGTGGTGGCCAACAACGTCAAGGTCTCCGGCGCGGGCTTTCAGGGGGATACCAACGTCATCACCATGATCACCGAGGACGGCGCGGAGGAGCTTCCCCTCATGGACAAGGAGGCCGCCGCCCACGCCATCCTGACGAAAATCCTCGCCATGCGGAGCTAGTCCGGCTCCACATCGGCGGTGATGGCGGAGATCTCATAGGCGGTGCGCTCCTCGCTCCCCGTTTCCAGCCGCTTGAGATAATTCCGGCTCTGGATGCGGCCCCGGAGCCACAACCGGGTCCCTTTGGGGCAGTCCGCCGCCATTCTCGCCAGGCTCCCCCACAGGATACATGGAATATAGTCCCAGCGGCCGTACTTCCGCTCCACCGCCAGCATCACGTCGCAGATCTCCCGGCCCAGGGGCGTTCTGCGGTACACCGGCTCCCGGCAGATTCGCCCCCGCAGATACACCTGGTTGTCCGGCTCCCCCTGGGTGATCTCCAGGCGGACGGCGTACACGGTGATGACCAGCCGCCGGCCCTGGCCGCTGCGGTTGTTGTAGGAACGGACCTGCCCCTCCACCTCCACCATGTCCCCGTCCGTGGGGTCCAGGTCCTCCAGCAGCCCGTGCTCCACCAGCACATTCACCCGGTCCCGCACCCCGGACAGCCGCCGGACCTCCAGCGGAAACCGGTCAAAGCGCCTGCCGTGGTTCTCATGGGAAAAAACGGGCAGCTCCATCAGCTCCCCCCGAAGCAGCACTGTGTTACAACCTTCCATCATTGACTGTTCCATCCACTCCACCTCTTCCTCGTGATGGAACACTATATTCCGAAAACCGCTCCACTATGCACGTCAGGAGGCTTGTTTATGAAGTACGTCAGGCTCTTTACCCCCATCCGTATCGGCTCCATGGAGCTGAAAAACCGCATCGTCATGCCCGCCATGCACCATCTGTACACCGAAAACGGCTACGCCACGCCGCGCTTTTGCCGGTACTACTGGGACCGGGTGGAGGGCGGCGCGGGTCTGATTATCGTCGGCTCCTGCCGCTTTGACGACTACGGCGCCAAGGACAACTCCATGTCCCTGCGGACGGATGACACCATCCCCGGCTGGCGGGAATTTACCGACGGGGTCCACCGGCGCGGCGGGAAGGTCGCCGTGCAGCTCTACCACGCGGGCCGCTATATGCCGAAAAGGGACGTCCCCTGCGGCGGCGACGCCCTGTCCCCCTCCGCCACCTACGCCTCCTACACGCGGGAAACCGCCCCGGAGATGTCCCGGCAGCAGATCTTCGCGCTGCTGGAGGACTATGCCCAGGGCGCGGCGCGGGCCGTGGCAGCGGGCTTTGACGCGGTGGAGATCAGCGCCTCGTCCGGGTATCTGCTCTGTCAGTTCCTCTCCCCGCTGACCAATCTGCGGACCGACGAGTTCGGCGGGAGCTGGGAAAACCGCTGCCGTTTCCCGCTGATGGTCATAGAATCGGTCCGGCGGGCCATCGGTCCGGAGTTCCCCTTGATCCTGCGGCTGGGCGCGGACGACTTCGTTCCCGGCTCCAACACGCTGGAGGACGCGGTCCGGTTCGCGCCGATGGCCCAGGCTGCCGGCGTGGATATGCTCAATGTCACCGGCGGCTGGCATGAGACAAAAATACCCCAGCTCACCGGGGACCTGCCCCGCGGCGGCCTGAGCTATCTGGGCAAGGCCATCCGGGAGGCCGTCACCATCCCGGTGATGACGTGCAACCGCGTCCAGGACCCGGACACCGCCGAGACGATTCTGGCCCTGGGGCGGGCGGACCTGGTGGGCATGGGCCGTCCCCTGCTGGCGGACCCGGAGCTGCCCAACAAGGCCAGAGAAGGCCGGACGGAGGAGATCCGTCCCTGCATGGCCTGCAACCAGGGCTGTCTTGCCAACACCTTCTTTGACCGGCCCATCACCTGTCTGGTCAATGGCCGGTGCGGACGGGAGCTGGAGCTGCCTGTGGAGCCGGCGGCCTCTCCCAGGCGTATTCTGGTGGTCGGCGGCGGACCGGGCGGCTGTGAGGCGGCCTACCGGGCGGCCTCGCGGGGCCATCAGGTGACGCTGATGGAACGGGAGCCTGCCCTGGGCGGACAGCTCCGTCAGGTGCCGGACATCCCTGCGCGGCAGGAGTTCCGGTCGCTGCTGCGGTTTTACGAAACCAACCTTCCCCGGCTCGGCGTAAGGGTGTGCCTGGGCCGGACCGCCACGGCGGCGGACGCGGCGGGCTATGACCATGTGATCGTGGCCACCGGAGGCGTCCCCAATGTGACCAAGCTGCCCCTGGAGCCGGACGCGGTCCCGGTTTACACCTCCCGTCAGGTGCTCTCCGGTCAGGTGATACCCGGCGCGTCCGTGGTGGTCATCGGCGGCAGCTATATCGGCTGTTTCACCGCCCAGACCCTGGCCCGGCAGGGCGCCATGAGCGCCCAGGAGCTGTTCTTCTTCGAGAGCTATCAGGCCGACACTCCGGAGCGTATCCGGCAGCGTCTGAACCGCTCCGACCGGGCCGTGGTGCTGCTGGAGCAGGGAAAAAAGGTGGGCTTCGGCTTTGAATCCGGCACAAGCTGGCCCGTGCTGGGGGACCTGAACCGGCTGGGCGTGCCATTCAAGCGAAACACCCTCGTCACCGCCATTAACAGCCGGGGCGTGATTGCCCGCGAGACCAAAAAGGACGGCTCCGTGGAGGAGCGGCTCTATCCCTGTCAATGCGTGGTCGTGGCCTCCGGGGTCCATCCGGACACCACCCTGGCCGATGAGATGGCCGCCGCCGGCGTACCCGTGACGGTCATTGGCAACGCGGGAAAGCTCGGAAAGGCCATCGACGCCATCCGGGAGGGCTGCGAGGCGGGCCTCAGCGTATAAGATAGATATAATCTACAAGCACGGGAGACAACGTAATGACTGAATTGGATTTGACCATCCTGGACTGGATACAGGCCCATCTGCGCTGCGGATTTCTGGACGTGGTGGCCCCGGCAGTGACCATGCTGGGGGAATTGGGAGCCGTCTGGATCGTTCTGGCGCTGGTGCTGCTGGCCCGGAAAAAGACCCGGCCCCAGGGCGCGGCCGTGGCAGCGGCGCTGGTGATCGACCTGGTGCTGTGCAATTTTCTGCTCAAGCCCCTGGTGGCGCGGCCACGGCCCTTTACCCTGCGGGAGGTACAGCTCCTGGTGGACGCGCCCACGGACTATTCCTTCCCATCCGGGCATACTGCGGCGTCCTTCGCGGCGGTGACGGCGCTGCTGTGCGGGAAAAGCAGACTGTGGCTGCCGGCCCTGGTGCTGGCCGTGGTGATCGCCCTGTCCAGGCTCTACCTCTATGTACACTACCCCTCGGATGTGCTGTGCGGCGCACTGCTGGGCGCACTCTGCGGGGTAGTGGGGGCGTTCCTGGTCAGAAAAGGCAGGGATCGCCTCGGACGATCTCATTAACCGCAACGAATCTCCGCTAAAAACCCAAGCGTTTTTTAGCGGAGATTTTTATTCCTCCTCCGTATGGGGCCGCAGGCCCCTGCGCTCCGCCTCCTGCTTCCAGAGGGTCCCCCAGTCCACCAGCATGGACAGCGACGGGAGAAGCTGCCGCCCCAGGTCCGTCAGCGCGTATTCCACATGGGGCGGGATCTGGTTGTACTCCCGGCGCAGGACCAGGCCGAAATCCACCAGCTCTGTCAGGCAGCGGGTCAGCATGGTGTTGGTGATGCCGCCCAGCTGCCGCCTCAGCGCGTTGTAGCGCAGACTGTCGTGCTCCGACAGCGCCCATATGATGGGCATTTTCCACTTGCCGCCGATGAGATTCAGCACAAAGGTGATGGCGCACCTGGGACAGTCATGGTAAATGGGTTCCATATTCGACGCTCCTTATAAGGCACAAAAAAGTGCGTACTTGAACTTATGTATCTGTTCTGCTATGATGATACCAGATAAAATCCACCTTGTAAATACGCAGAAAGGCGATGATGACATGGATGCACTGCAAAACATTATGACGAGAAGAAGCGTGCGGTATTACACGGAGCAGCCCATTTCCGACGAGGTCCTGGACACCATATTGCGGGCGGGCATGACGGGTCCAAGCTGCACCAACGCCAGGGATTGGAGCTTTATCGTCACCCGTGACCCGGAGGTTCTGGCGAAAATGGCGGACGCCAACGGCCGTCCCGCCGAGCCGCTGCGCCGGGCCAAGCTGGGGATCCTGGTGCTGGGCGATCTGGAACGGGCCTTCCGTTCCGCGCCGGACTATTGGATCATCGACGGCGCTATTGCCGCCCAGAATATGATCCTGGCGGCCCATGCCCTGGGCGTCGGCTCCGTGTGGCTGGGGACCTATCCCCAGATGGAGCGCGTGGAGGCCCAGCGCAGACTGTTCGGCCTGCCGGACACCGTGATTCCCCACTCGGTGATCGCCTTTGGCTATCCGGATGAGAAGCAGGAGGCCGCACCGCCTCCGCCGCCCAGACCGGACCATATGCCGCCAAAGGATATGCCGGCCCGGCCCCAACTGGAAAAGGGCGCGTTTGAGCCGGATCGTATCCATGTGGACAAATGGTAAACCCGGAAATCGGGACGCGCCTCGGAATGGGGCGCGTCCAATTTCTTCCTGAAAAATGCAGATGATTTGAAATTTTCTTTGCATTTCATACATTTTTTTGATTCAAACATTTGACAAGCTCCGCAGTACCTGATATAATAAAAGATATGATTTGCCGATATGATGGCAAAATCCCGGAGGAGGCGGTCCTGGGTGAAGCGTTTGCTGCCGCTTTTTGCAGCGCTCGTGTTGTTTGCATTATCCAGCTGCAGTTCGGGGAAGTACGCCTCAGGGCTTCACCATGCGGAGATTGATGTGCAGGACTACGGCACCATCCGGTTGGAGCTGGACGCGGATACCGCGCCGATCACAGTGGAAAACTTCTGCACCCTGGCGGAGGACGGCTTCTATGACGGCCTCACCTTTCACCGGGTCATCTCCGGGTTTATGATCCAGGGCGGCGATCCCAACGGCGACGGCACCGGGGGTCTGGACAAGACGATCCATGGGGAGTTCTCCGACAACGGCACAGAAAACGGCATCTCCCATGTGCGCGGCGTGATCTCCATGGCCCGCACGACCGACTACGACAGCGCCAGCTGCCAGTTCTTCATCGTCCATGAGGACAGCACCTTCTTAGACGGCCAATATGCCGCCTTCGGCCATGTGACGGAGGGCATGGAGGTGGTGGACGCCATCTGCGCGGACACACCGGTGGAGGACAGCAACGGCACCGTGTCCTGGTGGAACCAGCCGGTGATCTCCGCGATCCGCGTATTGGATTAAATATGTTATGGCACAATGGGGTGTCTCTGGAGGACCAGAGGCACCTTTCTGCTTTATTTTCACCCGGTTTTCCCCGCGTACCACAGCAAGGCCGGATGTCCACCCCCTGATGGAAAGGTTGTGTTATCATTGAGGCTTTATATGCAAAATGACTCGTTTCGCTGGGGAAAGCCGCTGGCCCTCTGCGACAGATCGGGCAGAGCGCGGTATACCATCACCGGGGACGCCTATTCCCTGGGGAAACGGCTCCATGTGGTGGACCTGGCCGGACGAGAGGCCATCTACGTCCATCAGCAGGTCCCCTCGCTGTTTCCCCGGTATGCCATCGAGGTTTACGGACGGCCGGTGGGGGAAATCTATAAGGATTTGACATATGTGCGTCCGCGGTATACAATAGAGACCCTGGATTGGGAGATCATAGGCTCCGTGGGAACCTGTGATTACGAAATTACCTGGCAAAGCTCTGTTGTTGCCGCCTGCCGTCCTCAGTCGGATGGGCCGGGACTGGTGATGGAGCTGTATGACCGCACCACCGAGCTTTCTGCCCTGGGCGTGCTCCTCACCGTCAACTGTATCTTTGCCTCACAGGAGTCGAAGCATCCATGAAATTAAATCGCTGCATAAGCTGGCTGCTCACCCTGGCACTGCTGCTGGGGCTGGGCGGCTGCGCCGTTTCTGCGGAGAGCCAATACCAGACGGGTTCCGCCCTGACGGATCAGGACGGGCTTCGGGTGGATTTTCTGGACGTGGGCCAGGCGGACAGCGCCCTGGTCCGCTGCGGCGGGGACGCCATGCTCATCGACGGGGGCAACGCGGCGGACAGCTCCTATGTGGTGTCCTTCCTCAGGAGCCAGGAGGTGACGTGTCTTGACTATCTGGTGGCCACCCACGCCCACGAGGACCACGCCGGCGGGCTCAGCGGCCCGCTGAACACCGTCACCGTGGAGCACGTTTTCTGTCCGGTGACGGAGGCCGAGGGGGAATACTTCTCGGCCCTTAAAAAGTACACCGCCGCCCAAGGGCTGTCCATCGAGGTTCCCCAGGCGGGGGACACCTGGGCGCTGGGGGACGCCACGGTGACGGTGCTGGGCCCGGTCCGGGACTATGCCGACGCCAACAACACCTCTCTGGTGCTGGCGGTGGACTATGGGGAGACCTCCTTCCTGTTCACCGGGGACATGGAGCAGGAGGCGGAGGAAGATCTGCTGGCCTCCGGCGCGGACCTGTCGGCCACGGTGCTGAAGGTGGGCCACCACGGCAGCGCCAGCAGCTCCTCCCAGGCGTTTTTAGAGGCGGTGTCTCCCGCCTACGCGGTGATCTCCGTGGGGGAGGACAACAGCTACGGCCATCCCAGCCAGGAGGTCCTGGACCGGCTGGCGGCCATGGGCGTTCAGACCTTCCTGACCAGCGTTTGCGGAAACATCGCCTGTACCTCTGACGGCCAGACGGTCCGGTTCAGCGCGGGCCTGACGGAGACGGAGCCGGCGGCGACCGCAGAAACGGAGGGCTACATCGGAAATCTCCGCTCCCAGGTGTTCCACCGGCCCACCTGCCCCAATTTGCCCAAGGCGGAGAACCAGATCGTCTTTGCCACCCGGCAGGAGGCGCTGGATGCGGGCTACCGGGCCTGCGGCAACTGCAATCCCTGACTACAGGCTCAGCAGCCGCCGGAGCCGGAGACCCTCCGGCGCCGTTACCGCCCACCAGCCCGGATGTCCCGCCGGGACGCGGTAGGTCCGGGAGCCGTCGGTGACGCACAATGGTCCATGGGCATAGCCCTCGTCCTGTAGAAACGCGCCGAAGGCGGCGGCCTCCCGCTCCTCCAGGCTCATGGTCATTCCGTCGAGGTCCAGGGCCATGACACGGAAGGGCTGCTCCCGGTTCAGCGGCCCCAGCAGCAGCGCGTCCACCGGGAGCGTCAGGCTCCGGCAGCACATGAGCTGCCACTCCTTCCGGTCCGGCATCCCGCCTCCGGCGTCCAGGATCAGAACGCTCCCGCCGATCCCGGCGTATCGTCTCAGCTTCATTTCCATCCCCCTCTTTATTCTATGCAGAGGGCGGACCTGTGACAGAATAAGCCCCTGTCACTCCGGGCGGGGTCCTTCCCTCCGGAGGGCATTTCAAAATCGCCGCATCTTTTTTCCCGCGAGAAAAATAACCGTTTTCTTTTGGCCTTTCCTGTGTTATACTGAGAGTATTGACAGGAAAGGAGCTTTTTTATGTCTGTACTACTCACCGGCGGCGCCGGATTTATCGGTTCCCATACGGCGGTAGAGATGATCCGGGCGGGCTATGACGTGATCGTGGCCGACGATCTCTCCAACGCCAGTCTCAAGGTCCTGGATCGGATCAAGACCATCACCGGGGTGCGGCCCAGGTTTTATCAGATCGACGTGGCGGATGCGGCGGCTCTGGAGCCTGTGTTCCGGGAGAACGCGATCGAGGGCGTCATCCACTTCGCGGGCTTCAAATGCGTCCCTGAGAGCACCAGGCTGCCTCTGAAATACTACCGGAACAACCTGGACACCGCCCTGACCACCCTGGAGATGATGGAGCAATACGGCTGCAACGCCTTTGTGTTCTCCTCCTCCGCCACGGTCTACGGCGAGGCCAACCAGGCCCCGTTCACCGAGACCATGCCCACCGGGACCGCCACCAATCCCTATGGCACCACCAAGCTGATGATCGAGCAGATCGTCATGGACGCCTGCAAGGCCAGAGCGGAGCTTTCGGCGGTGCTGCTGCGGTACTTCAACCCCATCGGCGCGCATCCGTCGGGACTGATCGGCGAAGCGCCCAACGGCATCCCCAACAACCTGATGCCCTATATCACCCAGGTGGCCATCGGCAAGCGGGACCATCTCAGCGTCTACGGCAGCGACTATCCCACCCCCGACGGCACCGGCGTCCGGGACTATATCCATGTGGTCGATCTGGCAAAGGGCCATGTAAAGGCCATGGACTACGCGCTAAAGCACACCGGAGCCGAGCCCATCAACCTGGGGACCGGAAGGGGCAGCAGCGTCCTGGAGGTGGTCAGCGCCTTTGAGCGGGCCAGCGGCGTGAAGATACCGCTGGTTATCACGGACCGCCGTCCCGGCGACATCGCCACCTGCTACGCCGACGCATCCAAGGCCAAGGCGCTGCTGGGCTGGGAGGCCGAATACACTCTGGAGGATATGTGCGCCCACTCCTGGAACTGGCAGAAAAACAACCCCAAGGGGTATGACGACTGATGGATACGGTCGATCTGCACGTCCACACCACCGCATCCGATGGGACCATGTGTCCCAGGGATGTGGTGTCCCTGGCGGCCATGCTGGGACTCAAGGCCATAGCCATCACGGACCACGACACCATGGCGGGACTGAACGAAGCCGGAGAGGCCGGAGAACTGCTGGGGGTGTCCGTGGTGCCGGGGATCGAGCTTTCCACGGACTACCGGGGGCAGGAGGTCCATGTGCTGGGCTACTTCCTGGACGGGGAGGCCCAGGCCCTGAAGGACTACATGGACTGGGTCCGCCGGGAGCGTCAGAGCCGCAACGAAAAAATCGTGGAGAAGCTCCGCCGCAAGGGCTTTGACATCAGCATGGAGGCGCTCCGGGAGGCCAATCCCGGAGCCGTGCTGGGACGGCCCCACATGGCCCGGCGGCTGGTGGAGCTGGGGGCCGTGGGGTCCGTCAAGGAGGCGTTCCGGCGGTATCTGGACCGGGGGCGGAGCTGCTATGTCCCCCGGACGTATATCGGCTTTGCAGAAGGGGCCAAACTGATCCGCGACTGCGGCGGCGTGGCGGTGCTGGCCCATCCCCTGCAATACGGCCTGGGCCGGACAGATCTGGAAGCGCTGGTCCGGACTGCGGCGCAGGCGGGCTTCACGGGCATGGAGATCCTCTACTCCGGGTATACCCAGGGGGACATCAATAAGCTCTATGATCTGGCGGAAAAATACACCCTGCTGCCCACGGGCGGCAGCGATTTTCACGGGGAAAACAAGCCTGAGATACAGCTTGGCTCCGGCGACGGCACGCTGAAGGTTCCGGCCTATATGCTGGCCATGCTGGCCATGAGCCAATACCAATAGGGAGGGAGCGCCATGCAAGCCTATGACCGCATCAGCCGCTATAAGGGAGCGCTGATGGGGATCGCCATTCTCATCGTGGTTTACGGCCACCTGTTTTATTACCACAGCGGCCTGGACCGCTATGAAAATCTCAATATTACCGAGTGGTACACCGTCGGCTCGGTGGACATCTTCTTTTTCCTCTCCGGCTTCGGCATCTACCGCTCCTTAAAGAAGAACGCCGATCCCCTGCGGTTCATGCAGCGGCGGCTGGCGCGGCTGCTGCCGTCCTATCTGCCCTTTATCCTGATCTTCTGCGGCTATATGCTCTTTTACGGACAGATGACTATCTGGCAGGCGCTGGGGAACCTGACCACCTTCGGCTGGTGGACCCAGATGGGCGCGCAGTTCAACTGGTATATCCCCACGCTGATGATGCTATATCTGCTGTCGCCGCTGCTCTTCGGGGTGCTGGAGCGGTATGGACATAAGGCCCTGTGGGTGTTTCCGGTGCTGTTCCTGCTGGACGCGGCCTGTGTGGGTTCCGGCCTGATGATGGGCGTCAGCCGGTTCCCGGTGTACTTCCTGGGGATGTATCTGGGCCGGGAGGCGGCGCTGGGCCGTCAGCCCTCCCGGCGGCACCTGGCGCTGTCGGGCATCCTGATGGTGGTCAGTATGGTGGCCTTCTACTTCCTGGTGGTATACTTCCCCGGCAGCCTGTCCCGCTACGGCTTCTGGTGGCATCCCTTCCTGCTGTCCACCCCCGGCTGCCTGTACTTTACCACCTGGCTCATGGAAAAGCAGGAGCGATGGCGCCTGACCCGGACCATAAACCGGGGACTGACGTTCCTGGGGGGCAAGTCCTTTGAGATATACCTCTGGCATATCCTGATATACACCATGGGGCTCTACTATGGAGTAACGGGCTGGACGCACTGGATCCTTCTGGGCCTGATCGGTCTGGCGGCGGGCTGCCTGTACGGGATGCTCGTCACACAGTTTACGACCCGGCGGAGGAATCGGACCTAGGAAAAGGACCTGCCGCGAAATGCGGCAGGTCCGATTTGTCTCATTCTGGCCGCGTGTGGCCGGAGATCGCCGGCGGGACAGAGCCTCAGGACTCCATCTGCCTGCCCAGAAATCCGGCCACGGTCTGGCAAACCTTCTGTTCGGCATCTCCCATGGGGGCGGAGTTGTCATCCATGAGCACCATGACACAGCCCATCAGGTCGCCCTCGGCCAGAATGGGCGCGGCCACCCCCAGGTAGTAGCCGTCCACGCTCTCCGCCGCCCGGATACGGCTGCCGCCGCTGTAGCGGTAGGGCTTGCGCTGCTCCATGATGCGCTCCAGTTCCCTGGAGTTCTGCTTGTCCATCAGCTCGCGTCTGGGTGCGCCGGACAGGGCGATGATGCTGTCCCGGTCCGACACGGCGGCGATGCGGCCGGTGTTGCGGCCCAGACTCTCGCAAATCTGGTCGGCAAACTCGCTCAGTTCTCCCATGGGAGAATATTTTTTGAAAATGACCTCGCCGTCCTTTTCTGTGAAAATCTCCAGAGGGTCACCGTCTCGAACAACATTGACAGCGAAGACCTTGTCCTTTTGGTGTATAGCATCTTGGACTAACATATCTATCCCGTTATCTTCGCTGTCTGAATTAAAATTTTCGTCATCGCTCCATTTCCCTGTAGAAAGAAGCAGTTCAATATCAGGTTTCAAATGAATGTCCAGTTGAGCCTCATAGACGAGGATCTTGTCAATAATCAAACTCAGATCTACTTTATCCAAATGCTCTTTATCCAAAATGGATTGAAGTACGGATAATACTGTGCGGGAGGCGCGATTCGTTTGCAGAAGCGAATTGCGGTCGTTAATGGAGGACGCAATTTGTTGTTCCAGGTCAGAAATACGGTTTGTGATTTCATTTTGCAATTCGTCATACGTTTCACAAAGCACAGCTGCTTGTTCTGGCGTGGCATTCATTGTATCCAGCACCTTGCGTTTGAGTACGTTTTTGAGCTGATTCCTAGCGTTCTCCAAGTCCTGTTCTAACAAAGTGATACTATTTCCTATGTTGCTTTCACGGTCTTGTTCTTTTGTAATCGCTTCGTTAAGTTCTTCTATGATGTGCTCTGAGCTGTCCATCACCCGTTTAATATACCGTTTCAATACTTCATCAAGTTTGTCTACACGGATATGATGCGACGTGCAGCCTTTACGTCCGCGTCTATGATATGTTCCACAAACATAAGCGGGCGCCAAATCCGGCCGCGACATAGAAAACATGGGACTCCCACAATCTCCGCAAACCAAGAAACCGGAATACGATGTATCATATTTCTTAATTCCACGATAATGACTTGTGGATCGACGCTTTAATTGATCCTGAACAAGTGCAAAAGTCTTGTCATCAATGATAGCCTCATGGGCCCTTTCTATGACAATATTCTCATCCGCAGCCAACTGTCTGTCCCGGCCATTGATCCGCTCGCGGGTGTACTTACGTTGACGAAGCGTTCCAATATAAAAATCATTGTGCAGAACCCCACTGATGGATGCGGTACTCCACACGGCCCCAGCGCGAATCCTCGTGCTTTGCCCTTTTGCCTCTTTTCGTATAATTTCGTTGGCCCTCGGAGTAGGAACGCCACGTGCTGTGAGTGTTTCTGCGATCTTCTTATAACCGTACCCATTAAGGTATAGGTCAAATATTTCGCGCACGACAACGGCCGCAGATGGATCGACTTCATATGTCATCTCTTTCGTGTTTGTGATGACATATCCATAAGGAACAGCGCATACCCAATCGCCTGTTTTTTGCTTTGCAGTTATAATGGCGCGAATTTTCTTACTTGTGTCCGTTACGGGCAATTCATTCATGAGGAACTTAAACTGGATCAACATCCATTCATCTTTTCCGGGAAAATCAATCGAATCCCCAATGGAGATAATTCTTACATGGTGGTCCCGTAACACTTCCAACTCATACAAGCCTAAGCTGTTTCTTCTGGAGAATCTTGAGAAGTCCTTGATAATCAGGATATCATATGCGCCTGACATCAGTTTTTTACGCATAATCTGATAGTTTTCACGTTGCTCAAATGTATAACCGGATCTGTCACGATCAACAAAGAAATCAAGCGTTGCGCTGGGAAATTTGTCTTTTACATAAGCTGTGATTATATCACGCTGGTTTTCAATGCTTGTGTTGTCCTGGTCTTTTTCTGTATCGACTGAGATGCGGCAATATCCTGCGATTTTCATGGTTCCCTCCTATCATCAAAATACAATGTTGATGAAATATTGCGGTTTTTAATGCAATAATATTGTAGCAAAAAAGCCCTGCCCCCGTCAAGGATTTCCTTCGACCGGGAGCAGGTAATTGTTGCTAATTAAACCTTTGACGCTGTTAACCAAATCCTCATGTCCGGAGCGAAAGATGATTACATAGTAATTTGGGCGAAAACGATCCACCGTCTCCTGAACTGTAGCTTCTGGATCGGAACTGCTGACCCAAAGTTCCACCTCCTTTTTTTCGGGTACCACATTGATTTTCAAAGATAATCGCCCACCCTTCGTAAGAATCTAACATGATTATGGTCAGATACTATAGTGTCTATACTTTGTATTCTTGCTTATTTATACCTTTATTACACTATAAAAGTTTAGTATTATCAACATTGTTGCACCGGAATTGTTTTTCTGTTAGTGTAAGTCCAGAAACGTGGACCTAAAGAGTCAAAGAGCTAAGAGTCCCAAGGTTTTCACGGATTTGATC
>CAZBOR010000041.1:9614-14537 GCA_964493585.1 uncultured Oscillospiraceae bacterium | reverse complement strand
TGGGGCCTTCCGCGGCGTCCACCAGGAGGATAACGCCGTTGACCATTTTGAGAATACGCTCCACCTCGCCTCCGAAGTCCGCGTGTCCCGGCGTGTCCACAATATTGATCTTGGTATCGCCATAGGTGATGGCGGTGTTTTTGGCCAGAATGGTAATGCCGCGCTCCCGCTCCAGGTCCCCGGAGTCCATGACCCGATCCACCACCGCCTGGTTTTCCCGGTAAATGCCGCTCTGCTTGAGCATCTCGTCCACCAGCGTGGTTTTTCCGTGGTCAACGTGCGCGATAATTGCTACGTTCCTGATTTTCTCGTCTACCATATAGGTAACTCCCTTCCGTTGAGGTTATTCCGCTTCTGATACTGCTTTCCTATGATCCGGTATGAAAGCAGCCAATCACAATATTCCATTTTATCATAAGGTGTGTGGGATTGCAAGCATTTTGCGCGGGAAGGCGGCGCTTTTCCGCCGAGGGACCGAGCGCAGAAAATTTAGATTGATTTATACCGGAAAAAATGAGATAATAAAATAACCTGCTGAGTGCGGGAGAGAAAGAAACCGTAGGAGGTGGCCAAATTGGCAAAACCATTGGTTGCCATTGTAGGACGGCCCAATGTGGGCAAGTCCATGCTTTTCAATAAGCTCACCGGGAAACGGGCCGCCATTGTAGAGGACACCCCTGGCGTCACCAGGGACAGGCTCTATGGCGAGTGCGACTGGAACGGCCGGGATTTTGAGCTGGTGGACACCGGGGGAATCGAGCCAAAGACCAACAGCGAGATGCTGAAATTCATGCGCCGTCAGGCGGAGATCGCCATCGAAACGGCGGATGTGCTGGTGATGGTCTGCGACATCAAAACGGGACCCACCGCCGCCGATCTGGAGATCGCATCCATGCTCCAGCGCAGCAAAAAGCCGGTGCTTCTGGCGGTGAACAAGTGCGACAGCACCGGGCCGGTGAACCCCGACATCTATGAATTTTACTCCCTGGGTCTGGGGGACCCCATCCCCGTCAGCGCCTTTCACGGCCACGGCACCGGGGACCTGCTGGACCTGTGCGTGGAGAACTTTCCGCCGCCCGACGAGGAGGACCGGGGGGAGGAGACCATCAAGGTCGCCATCGTGGGCAAGCCCAACGTGGGCAAGTCCAGCCTGCTCAACCGGATCCTCGGAGAGGAGCGCGTCATTGTCTCCTCTGTGGCCGGCACCACCAGGGACGCCATCGACAGCTACTTTGAGAACGAGCACGGCAAATATGTGTTCATCGACACGGCGGGAATGCGGAAGAAGGCCCGCGTGGACAACGCTGTGGAGCGGTTTTCCAATATGCGCGCCGTGGACGCCATCTCCCGTGCGGACGTGTGCCTGATTATGATCGACGCCAACGAGGGCGTGACGGAGCAGGACACCAAGATCGCCGGACTGGTCCATGAGGCGGGCAAGGCCGCCGTGATCGTGGTGAACAAGTGGGACACGGTGGTCAAGGACACCGGGACGATGGACAGCTTCACCAAATCTGTGCGGGAGGGCCTTTCCTATATGACCTATGCGCCGGTGCTGTATATCTCCGCGCTGACGGGCCTCCGGGTGGACCGTATCTATGAGACGATCAACGCCGCGGCAAATCAGAACGCCATGCGGATTTCCACCGGCGTGCTCAACAGCGTTCTGGCCGACGCCACGGCACGGGTGCAGCCTCCCACGGACAAGGGCCGGCGGCTCAAGGTCTACTATATCACCCAGTCCGGGGTGAAGCCTCCCACCTTCGTGCTGTTCTGCAACAGCGCCAAGCTGTTTCACTTCTCCTATCAGCGGTATCTGGAGAACCAGCTCCGGGGGGTGTTCGGCTTCGAGGGAACGCCTATCCGCATGATAATCCGGCAAAAGGGAGAGGACGGTGACAAGCTGTGAATGTTCTGCTGATCGTGCTGGGGATCTTGCTGCTGACCGTGATCCCCTATCTGCTGGGCTGCTCCAATGGCGCCATCCTGGTCAGCAAATATATTCTCCGGGACGACATCCGCGCCCATGGCAGCGGCAACGCGGGCCTCACCAATTTCAACCGGGTGTTCGGCGGAAAGCTGACCCTGCTGGTGATTTTGGCGGACGTGCTCAAGGCGGTGCTCGGCGTGCTGCTGGGGATCCTGGGCGCACAGCTCCTGGCAAAAGGCGGCTGGGACCTGGTCTCCTCCCGTCAGGCCAAGTATATCGCCGGACTGTTCTGTGAGCTGGGACATATGTATCCCGTCATGTTCGGCTTCAAGGGCGGAAAGGGCATCATGTCCGGCGGCATCATCGCCATTATGATCGACTGGCGCGTGGCGGTGGTGGTGTGGGGGTCCTTCCTGCTGCTGACGGCCATCACAAAATATGTGTCGGTGGGGTCCATCTCCACGGGCATCCTGTTCCCCATTATGGCGTGGGTGCTGTACCGGGACCCGGTGTGCCTGGTCTTTGCAATCATTGTGGGCGGGCTGATCGTGTTTCAGCACCGGGGAAATATCAGCCGCCTGGTCCACGGAAATGAGAACAAATTTTCCCTGCACGGAAAAAACAAGTAGGAGGATTTCATATGAACATCACCATCGTTGGAAGCGGCGGCTGGGGTACGGCGCTGGCGCTGCTGCTGCACAATAACGGGCATCAGGTCACCATCTGGTCCTTTAGCCAGGAGGAGATCGACTATATCAAGACCCACGGGGAAAACGCGCTGCTGAAGGGCGTCCCCATTCCGGACTCCATCGGCCTCACCACCGACATCGCCTCGGTGGCGGGAAAGGATCTGGTGGTTTCGGCGGTGCCGTCCTTTGCGGTGCGGCAGACGGCGGAGAAAATGAAGCCCCACCTGTCGGACGACACCATCCTGGTGTCCGTCACCAAGGGCATCGAGCGGGACACCGCCAAGCGCATGAGCGAGATCCTTCAGGAGGTCACGGGCCACACGGTGGCGGTGCTGTCCGGTCCCACCCACGCCGAGGAGGTGGGGCGCGGGGTCCCCACGGGCTGCGTGGTGGCCTGCCCGGACCGGGAGATCGCCGAACGGGTCCAGGACGTCTTTATCAGCCCGGTGTTCCGGGTCTACGCCAGCCAGGACACGGTGGGCGTAGAGCTGGGCGCGGCATTGAAAAACATCTACGCCCTGGTGGCGGGAATGTTGGAGGGCGCGGGCTGCGGCGACAACACCAAGGCCCTGATGATGACCCGCGGCCTCACGGAATCCGCGCGGCTGGGCGTGGCTCTGGGCGCCCAGCGGGAGACCTTCGCGGGGCTGTCCGGCGTGGGCGATCTCATCGTCACCTGCTGCTCCATGCACTCCCGGAATCACCGCTGCGGCATTCTGATCGGTCAGGGCAAGCGGGCCATGGAGGCCATGGACGAGGTGGGCGCAGTGGTGGAGGGCTACTATGCCGCCGCCTCCGCGCACGACCTGGCCCGGCAGACCGGCATCGAAATGCCCATCGCGGAGGCCGCCTACCGGGCGCTCTATGAGGATTTGAGCGTGGCCGAGGCGGTGAGCAGTCTGATGGTCCGGGAACGCCGCCATGAGATCGAGGAGAACTGGCTTCAGGGATAAAGAAAAGCATAAAAGGAGCGCCTCCGGGACTTTTCCGGAGGCGCTCCTTTGGCGCGGAGATTATTCAAACTCGTACCGGACGCCGCCGATGACGAGGGCGGCAGGCTCCCGGCCGTTGAGGGCGTCGTCGCTGCCCTCCAGAGTTATAAGGAGATGGTCATACATCTTAAACATACCGTCCGCATAGCCAAGCAGCTCCCCGCTGGCGATGTTCATACCGGTCCCGTCGGTGCAGAGAATGGACACATCCGAGAGATAGTCTGTCTGCAATCCGTTGTAGATGGGAAGGTACAGGTCGTCAAACGCCTCGGTGCCAAGCACTGCGGAGAAGTCGCCGCCGGCCTCCTCGACCATATCGCGGGCCTCCGGGATGTCGATGTACCAGGCGTAGAGGTTGGTGGTCAGGTCCAGGACAAACCGCGTCAGGGTCCCGTATTCCGAGGAAAGGTTCAGCTCCACCGTCAGGAGGCCGTCGCCGTTGGGGTCCTCCGCCGTGATCTCTCCCTCATAGCAGGACCAGTCGGAGGACACCAGAGGGTCGCCATCAAAGGTCAGCTCCGCAATATTCGGGGGGTCTATGGCGTTTTCGCCCCAGTCGATGGTCACCTCCGCCGTGGCCATGCCGCTGTCGGCGTCCGCATCCTCGATGATCTCGGTGGCCACATCCCAGGGCAGGTCCAGGAACTCCGTGGCGGCCGTGCCGTTCCCATAGAGAAACTGAATGGAATTATTTTGCAGGGAATCGGCCAGGACCGTGCTCCACTCCATGGCCCAGGGCAAAAGCGAATCTCCGGTCATGCCCTGGGCGGGGAAATCATAGCGGAAGGTCACGGAGTCGGGCCGAAGCTCCATGCGCGTGACGCGAGCCGTCTCCTCCGGCGTCTCCACGGAAAATTCATAGATGCAGCCCTGGTTCTCCACGAGCAGATAGTTTTCCGGCGCGGTGAGCTCGATCATGGAATCGGGGATGCTCGCCATCACTGTATGACCATCCAGGGTCAGTCTGACGGTAAAGCCCAGGTAGGTCCCCGTCTGGAGCGTGGCGGAGCCGGTCAGATACAACGTCTCCAGCTCGGCGTCATAGCTGCCCTCCATCAGGCAGATGCCGTCGATGCTCGCGTCCGTGTCGATGTCCGTGGCAGTGGGAGCGGCCTCCGCCATATCCGCGCTGACCGGAGACAGGGCCATGGTGAAGGAGAGCTGGTCCCACTGCTGGGCGTAGCTGAGCAGCGCCGCGTCGACGTATTCCACAGTTTCCCATTCCGCAGCCGTCTCCGTAGTGGGGGTGGGCGCAGCCTCCGTAGTGGGGGTGGGCGCAGCCTCCGTAGTGGGGGTGGGCGTGACCTCCGGA
>CAZBOR010000041.1:0-9514 GCA_964493585.1 uncultured Oscillospiraceae bacterium | reverse complement strand
CTCCGTAGTGGGGGTGGGCGCAGCCTCCGTAGTGGGGGTGGGCGTGACCTCCGGAGTGGGGGATGCCGCATCCTCCACGGACGAAGCGGGCGTGTCTCCCGCCGCCAGCGCGCCGCCTCCCGGCGTTTTGCTCTGGAAGCACAGCCCCAGCGCCACCGCTCCCGTGACCACCAGCATCAGCGTCGCCGCTACCAGCAGCGGCTTTTGCATCCGGCTCTGCCGCTTCTTCGGGGCCTCCGGCTGAGCCTGTGCCGAACGGGAAGGCTCCTCCAGCTTCACCGTGTTGTCATAATAGTCGTCTAAAAGCTCTGTAATTCGTATTTTCAAAGGAATACCTCCTTGCTCAGTGTGTCCTTCAGCCGCTTGCGGCCACGGGCCAGCCGGGAGCGGACCGTGCTGTGGGGCATGGACAGGATGTTGGCGATCTCCTCCGTGGTCTGGAAATAGTAGTAATAGCGCAGGAAAATCTCCCGATCCTTGGGCCGCATTCCGCGGATGGCCTTGCGGACCAGCGCGGCCCGCTCCTTCCGGGCCAGCTCCTCGTCCATACCCGGCCCGGGGTCCGGGATGTCGATGGTATCCAGGTCCATGGGCAGGTCCCGCCGGGCCTGCAAAAAGCTCCTGGCCCGATTGCGGGCGGTGATGCCCAGGTAGGCCTTGAGCTTTCCGGACTGGATGGACCCCGCATGGCTCCAGACCGCGTAGAAGGCGTCCATTGTCAGCTCCTCCACATCCGCGCTCTGTCCCGATGCACCCAGGATGTTGGCGATCCGTATGTACACAAACCGCCGGTATTTGTCCATCAGTGCCTCCAGCGCCTCCTGCTGCCCGGACTGCATACGGCGCAATATCTGTTCATCGGTCATTTGGCCACTTCCTTACGAAATAAGAGCTCTCGTATATTATAACAGCCCGAAGCGGGTTCCTGTTGCGTTTTTTCAAAAAATTTTGAACCGCCGGGGAGAGAAAAACCGGAAAAATATTTCAGGGCATATGAATAAATTTCCAATTCTCCGACCACAATAGGCTCGGAGGTGCAAACGATGCAAAACGAAAACAACAAAAAGCGCTTTGCTGGCAAGGGCTACTACATAGCCCTGATCGCCTGCATTACAGCAGTCGGGATCTCAGGCTATGTATTTGTAAGAACCGCACGGAGCTCCGCCCAGGAGACGGTGGAGACTGTGGCCATGACCACGGTCGCCGCATCGCCGTCGGCGTCCGCGTCAGCTTCCGCGCCGGCTTCGTCCAGTCCCTCTGCCGCCGCCAAAGCAGCGGAAACGGACCAGATGGAGGACGCCTATGAGGAGACCATGGCGGAGGCGGCTGTGGACAGCACTGCGGACAGCACCGCAGACAGCGCCGTGGCGTGGCCCCTGGAGGGCGATGTGCTGGCGGTCTTCAGCCGGGACGCCCTGATCTACAGCCAGACCATGGCGGATTGGCGGACCCATGAGGGGCTGGACATCGCCGCCGAGGGCGGCAGTCTGGTGTGCGCCACACAGGACGGCACGGTCACGGCCGTCTATGACGACGACTACCTCGGCACGGTGGTGGTGGTGTCCCACAGCGGCGACCTGGCGACGGTGTACGCCAATTTGGCGGAAACGCCGTCGGTGGCGGTGGGAGATACCGTGTCCGCCGGAGAGGTGATCGGCCAGGTGGGGGATACCGCCCTGCTGGAGACTGCGGACCCCAGCCATCTGCACTTTGAGGTCTATGAAAACGGCGTCGCCGTGGACCCGCTGGACTATCTCCCGGAGTGACGCAAAGAGCCGCCGCAAATGGGATTCCATCTGCGGCGGCATGGACGAAAACAGGAGTCCGCCACGGAGGGGGGACCAATCCCTTCCGTGGCGGCACACCATAAAAAAGAGAGAGAAAATGAAAGCAAATCGAAAGGATTATCCGATCGCATTTTCAGTATAACGGGTAGATTTGTGGATTTGTTGAATAATTTGTGGCGATTTTGTTAATAATGCTGATTTGCGGCGGGAAATCGCCCCTTCTATTGACTTTCTTTGTTTTATGTGTTAAAGTGCTATCACATAAAAGCATCAGTCTGTTAAAGCAAATAAGGGGAGGAACTGCTATGGTATTAAAAATCGTCATGCTGCTGGCGTTTTTCGCGGTGATGGTGGGCGTGGGCTTTTACTGCCGCGCCCATGCCACGGATGTCAACGGCTTCGTGCTGGGCGGGCGGTCCGTGGGTCCCTGGCTCACCGCCTTTGCCTATGGTACATCCTATTTTTCCGCAGTGGTGTTTGTGGGCTATGCGGGCCAGTTCGGATGGAAATTCGGCATCGCCTCCACCTGGATCGGCCTGGGGAACGCCATTATCGGCTCCCTGCTGGCCTGGGCCGTTCTGGGCCGCCGGACCCGCATTATGACCCAGCACCTCAATTCCGCCACCATGCCGCAGTTTTTCGGCCAGCGCTATGACAGCACCCCGCTGAAGGTGGGCGCGTCGGTGATCGTATTCGTGTTCCTGATCCCCTACACCGCGTCGCTGTACAACGGGCTGTCCCGGCTCTTCGGCATGGCCTTCAACATCGACTACTCCGTGTGCATCCTGCTGATGAGCGTCCTGACGGCGGTCTACGTCATCGCCGGCGGTTATATGGCCACCGCCATCAACGACTTTATCCAGGGCATCATCATGATTTTCGGCATCATCACCGTGATCGCGGCGGTGCTGGCCAGCAAGGGAGGCTTTATGGAGGCCATCCGGGGACTGGCCGCGGTCAGCGATGAGACCACCGCCGATCTTCCCGGCGCGTTCAACTCCTTCTTCGGGCCGGACCCGCTGAATCTGCTGTTCGTGGTGATCCTCACCAGCCTTGGCACCTGGGGCCTTCCGCAGATGGTCCAGAAGTTCTACTCCATCAAATCCGAGAGCGACATCAAAAAGGGCATGATTATCTCCACCTTCTTTGCCATCGTGGTCTCCGGCGGCTGCTATTTCCTGGGCGGCTTTGGACGGCTCTTCTCGGACCAGATCGATATTGCCGCCAACGGCTATGACTCCGTGATTCCCACCATGCTGTCGGGACTGGCGCCGGTGCTGCTGGGGCTGGTGGTCATTCTGGTGCTGTCGGCCTCCATGTCCACCCTGTCCTCCCTGGTGATGGCCTCGGCCTCCACCCTGACCATCGACTTTCTGAAGGACAATTTCATCAAGAAGATGGAGGACAAGCAGCAGGTGCTCTGCATCCGGATCCTGGTGGTGGTGTTCATCGCCATTTCCGCCGTGATCGCCCTGGTGCAGTACACCTCCAACGTGACCTTTATTGCCCAGCTCATGGGGATCTCCTGGGGCGCTCTGGCCGGCGCGTTCCTGGCCCCCTTCCTCTACAGCCTCTATTGGAAGCGGACCACCAAGGCGGCCTGCTGGGTGTGCTTTATCTTTGGCAGCGTCCTGATGATCGCCAACATGGTCTGCCGGACGGCGTTCCCGTCGATCCTCCAGTCGCCCATCAACTGCGGCGCGGTGGCGATGCTGGCCGGACTGGTGATTGTCCCGGTGGTGAGCGCCTTTACCAAAAAGCCGGATCCGGAGCTGGTGGAGAGCGCCTTCGCCTGCTACGACAAAACCGCCGAGGTGCCGCAGAAAACGGCGCTGGGAGAATAACTTATCCACGGCGTATGTCCGCCGCAGCCGGAGCTGCGGCGGACGCTTTGTTGTGAAAAGCCACAAAAACACCCGCTAAAATTCCACAAATTTTTTCAAGGAAATGCTTGCCCCAACGGGAATTTTCCTGTAGAATACAAGCAGTAGCTGCTTTTCGCTGGATTGGAGAGCGGCTATTGCCTGTTTTGCCGGAGACGGCGTTCAGAAATTTTATGTTTGGAGGAATTGAAAATGCACAAGAAAATCCTTTCGCTGATCCTCTCCCTGGCCCTGGCGCTGAGCCTGTGCGCCTGCGGTCAAAGCGTCGGCGGAGAAACCGCGTCCGCCAGCAGCACGGACGGGAGCGCCTCCTCTGAGGCGTCTGTTGCCGAGGAGAGCGCTATGAAGGTGGGCTTCGTCTACATCGGAGATGAGAGCGAGGCCTATACCGCCAACTTCATCGCCGCCGAGGAGGCGATTGCCGAGACCTACGGCAGCCAGGTGGAGTGCATCGCCAAGTACAACGTGGCCGAGGACGCGGTGGAGGACCCCGTGCGGGAGCTGTGCGAGGCCGGCTGTGAGATCATCTTCACCACCAGCTTTGGCTATGGCGCGGTGGTCAAGGAGATCGCCCAGGAGTATCCCGACATTCAGTTCTGCCAGGCTACCTGCGCCGATGCGTCGGAGGAGCCTGTGGTGTCCAACTACCACAACTACATGGGCTACATCTACCAGGGCCGCTATGTGGCCGGCATCGTGGCCGGCATGAAGCTCCAGGAGATGATCGACAACGGCACCATCACGGCGGATCAGGCGAAGATCGGCTATGTGGGCGCGTTTGACTATGCCGAGGTCATCTCCGGCTACACCGCGTTCCTGATGGGCGTGCGGTCCATCGTACCCGATGCCACCATGACGGTCCAGTACGCCAACACCTGGGGCGACTACGACACCGAAAAGACCATGGCCACCGCGCTCATCGAGGACGGCTGCGTCATCATCTCCCAGCACTCTGACACCGAGGGTCCCGCGCAGGCCTGCGAGGACGCCCAGGCCAAGGGCATCGAGGTCTACTGTGTGTCCTACAACCAGGATATGACCGACGTGGCCCCCAACGCCTGCCTGATTTCCTCCCGGCAGGACTATGCCCCCTATGAGATTGATGCGGTCCAGGCAGTCATGGACGGCAGAGAGATCGCTGTGGACCAGGGCGCCGGCTTTGAGGCGGGCTGGGTCGCCATGACCGAGCTGAACACCGCCATTGCCGCCGAGGGTACCCAGGAGAAGATCGACGAGGCGATCGCCGCGTTCCAGGACGGCTCCATGACCGCCACCGACGTGTTCCAGGGCCCCTACACGGCCACCGACCCCTACTCCGGCGAGACCATTGATCTGACGGAGGGCTATGCGGAGAATTCCACCCAGTCCGCGCCTGCCTTCAGCTACGTCATCAACGATATTATCACCATCAAGGGAAGCAACTGATCGTATGACCCCATAGGCGGAGCCGGGCAGCCGGCTTCGCCTCCGGTGTCTGTGGGGCGGTCCTCTGGACCAATGGAGCTGTGGAAAGGGTGAGGCATATGGAAAAGGAAGTCGCCATCCGCCTGGTGGACATCACCAAGCGCTTTGGGGATGTGGTGGCCAACGAGGGCATCTCCCTGGAGGTCCGGCGGGGGGAGATACTGTCCCTGCTGGGGGAGAACGGCAGCGGAAAAACAACGCTTATGAACATGATCTCCGGCATTTACTTCCCCGACGAGGGGCATATCTTCGTGGGCGGCCGGGAGGTCACGATCCGCTCTCCCAGGGACGCCATCGGACTCGGCGTTGGGATGATCCACCAGCACTTTAAGCTGGTGGATGTGCTGACGGCTGCGGAGAATATCGTCCTGGGTCTACGGGAGCACGGCCGGTTCGACAAGAAGGCCGTGGCCGCCAGGGTCCGGGAGATCAGCGGGAAATACGGCTTTGCCATCGAGCCGGAGAAAAAGGTCTACGACATGAGCGTGTCGGAGAAGCAGACCGTGGAGATCATCAAGGTCCTCTATCGCGGAGCGGACATTCTGATCCTGGACGAGCCGACGGCGGTGCTGACGCCCCAGGAAACGGAGAAGCTCTTTACCGTGCTCCGGGCCATGCGGGACGACGGCAAGGCCATCATTATCATCACCCACAAGCTCCAGGAGGTGCTGGAGCTGAGCGACCGGGTGGCGGTGCTCCGCAAGGGCCGGTATGTCGGCGCGGTGGATACGGCGGAGGCCACGGCCCAGTCCCTCACCGACATGATGGTGGGGCAGGCCACATCCCTGAACATCGACCGGCCGGAGCCGAAGGACCCGGTGAAGCGGCTGACGGTCTCCGGGGTCTCGGTGACAGACTCCGCCGGCGTCCGGAAGCTGGACGACGTGAGCTTTGAGGTCTACGGCGGCGAAATTCTGGGGATTGCGGGCATCTCCGGCTGCGGCCAGAAGGAGCTGCTGGAGGCCATCGCGGGACTCCAGAGCGTCGGCTCCGGGTCCATCGTCTACCACGGTCCGGAGGGCGACCGGGAGCTGGTGGGCCGTTCCCCCATGGACATCCAGGAGATGGGCGTGCGGCTGAGCTTTGTGCCGGAGGACCGGCTGGGCATGGGCCTGGTGGGGAACATGGACATGGCGGGCAATATGATGCTACGCTCCTTCAAGCGCGGGAAATTCGGCTTTTCCGACCGGAAGGCCCCGGAGCGGCTGGCAGAGCAGGTCAAGGACGACCTGGAGGTGGTGACGCCCAGTATCCAGACCCCGGTGCGGCGGATGTCCGGCGGCAACGTCCAGAAGGTCCTGGTGGGCCGGGAGATTGCCGCCGAGCCCACCATCCTCATGACCGCCTACGCGGTCCGCGGGCTGGACATCAACACCTCCTACACCATCTATCGCCTGCTCAACGGCCAGAAGCAAAAGGGCGTGGCGGTGATCTATGTGGGAGAGGACCTGGACGTGCTGCTGGAGCTGTGCGACCGCATCCTGGTGCTCTGCGGCGGCAGGGTCAGCGGCATCGTGGACGGCCGCAGGGCCACCAAGGACCAGGTGGGACTGCTGATGACAAAGGTGGGAGGTGCCTGATGAAAAAGAAGGAACCGCTGATTCGGCTGGCCAAGCGGGACGACATTGGCCCGGTGCTGGCCTGGATCATCCGCGTGGGGTCCATTCTGGTGGCCCTGGTGCTGTTTGCCGGACTGATCGCGGCCGTGGGCTATAACCCGGTGTCGGTGTACAGCGCCATGGTGGGCGGCGCACTGGGAAGCGCCCTGAATTTCCAGCAGACCATCAAAATCATGATCCCTCTGCTGGGCGCGGCCCTGGCCATCGCCCCGGCCTTTAAGATGAAGTTCTGGAACATCGGCGTGGAGGGACAGATCACCGTGGGCGGTATCTGCGCCACCTATTTTGCCCTGACCTTTCAGAACACATGGCCCTCCTGGGTGCTGCTGCCGGTGATGTTTCTGGCGGCGGCCATCGGCGGCGGCCTGTGGGGAATGCTCCCGGCGGCCTTCCGGGCGAAATGGGGGACCAACGAGACGCTGTTCACCCTGATGCTCAACTACATCGCCATCGGCGTCGTGAAATATCTCCAGGGCGGCCCCTGGGAGAAGGTCCCCAAGGGGACTCAGATGATCGAGCGCTTCGGCTCCGCCGCCAGAATGCCCACCCTCTGGGGCGTTACCGTGGGCGGGTTCATCGTTCTGGCGCTGGTGCTGTTTATGTACTGCTATCTCCGATTCACCAAGCACGGCTATCAGATCGCCGTGGTGGGCGAGAGCGAGGCCACGGCCCGGTACGCGGGGATCCCCGTGAGCCGCGTCATTGTGCGGACCATGTTTGTCTCCGGCGCAGTGGCTGGTATCGTGGGCTTTATCGTGGTGGCGGGCATCAACTACACCCTGTCGGACTCCGTGGCCGGCGGCGTGGGCTTCACGGGCATCACCGTGGCGTGGCTGGCCCAGCTCAACCCCATCGGCATGGTGTTCATCTCACTGCTGCTTGCGGTGCTCACCAAGGGCGCATCCACCATCAACACTCTGACCCATAACGCGCTGCCGGAATCCATGAGCGATATGCTCACGGGCCTGATCCTGTTCTGTATGCTGGCCAGCGAGTTCTTCATCCGCTACCGGATGATATTCCGGAGGCATCAGAAGGAGGCGGCGAAATGACGTTTTTTGTGAACTTTTTTGTGGCCGCCGTCCTGATGGGGACCACGCTGATGTACGGCACCCTGGGCGAGATACTGACGGAAAAGGCCGGAAACATGAATCTGGGCGTGGAGGGTCTCATCTATATGGGCGGCTCCTCCGGTCTCATCGCGGCGTTCCTCTATGAGCGGGCGGCCGGCGACGGCGCGGTACCCATGGTGGCGGTGATTCTGGCTTTCGTGGCGGCCTTTGGCGCGGCGGCTCTGGGGAGCCTGCTGTATTCCTTCCTGACCATCACCCTGCGGACCAACCAGAACGTGACGGGTCTGGCCCTGACCATCTTCGGCGTGGGCTACGGCGAGTTCTTCGGGGAGTATTTCCGGGTGCTGGGCGGCGGACGGCTCCAGATCTCCGAGGCGGCGGGGGCCATCTTTTCCCAGCCGCTGCTGCCCGCGTTTTTGCAGAATATCCCCGTGGTGGGACCGCTGCTGTTTTCCTATAACTTTATGATCTATCTGGTGCTGGCGACCGCAGTGGCCATGGCCTGGTATTTCGCCAGGACCCGCAGCGGTCTGAGCCTCCGGGCGGTGGGCGAGGACCCCGCCACAGCGGACGCGGCGGGCATCAACGTGATCCGGTACAAGTATCTGGCCACCTGCCTGGGCGGCGGGATCTGCGGACTGGGCGGGCTGTACTTCACCATGGTCTCCGGCGGCGGCAACTGGGCCTCAGGCGCCATGGACGGCAAGGGCTGGCTGGCGGTGGCGCTGGTGATCTTCGCTCTGTGGCGGCCCCTGCGGGCGGTGTGGGGCAGCGTGGTGTTCGGCGCGCTGATGATTATGTATATGCGGGTGACGCAGCTCCCCATTCCCACGGAGATATACAAGATACTGCCCTATGTGGTGACGGTGCTGGTGCTCATCACCATCTCCATCCGCCAGAAACGGGAGAACCAGCCCCCGGCCAGTCTCGGCAACGCCTACTTCCGGGAGGAACGGTGACGAAACGGGGACGGATGATACATGGAGGATGAATGGACAGACAAATACAGGAGATCATTGCGCTGTTTCATCGGGAACAGGCGCTCTGCTGGACCGTCAACGAGATCTGCCGGGAGGATAAAGACAACCGATGGACCGTTGTTGTGGAGTTTCCCGCAGAAAGATTCGTAATAAAAATTGCCGCCAACGACTTTACCTCGGAAGAGCGTGTCAACGGCTGGGTCGAGATCATCGCGGCTTACCGGGAGCTGGGCTATTACAGTCCGCCCCTCCGAAAAAGCAGGAGGGGACGGTATGCTGAGACCGTCTTGTTTCAGGATAAGCTGTGTGTTGTATGGGAGGAAGAATACGCCGCGTACAATCTGCGCGGGACTCTGGATGAAGCGGTATACACTGCCCCAAACAACAGGTATGTTTATACAGATGAAGTGTTGGAGTTCGTGGGAAAGGTTGCACAAAAGCACTACGATATGTTTCCATACAAATCGGGCTGGGTCCGGCTGGAACCCTTTGGCATCCAGGAGGAGACAGACGAAATCACAGACTGTGTGCAAACCTTTGACAGCCTTGTACGGGAAAAAGCACCTCGGCATATTCGGCGGTGGGAAGAAGTCCGCACACTGTTTGATGAGAACAAACGGCTGCTTGCGGCGATCTATCCGAAGCTCCCCACCTCTGTGTTCCAAAGCGATCATTTTGGAGATAACCTGCTTCTGGACCGGGAGGGCC
>CAZBOR010000040.1:0-14682 GCA_964493585.1 uncultured Oscillospiraceae bacterium | reverse complement strand
CCTTCGCTGGAGAGCATATTGAGGCTCATGGCCAGGGTCCCGGCCATCCGATCCAGCGCGCCGTGGATGGAGCCCAGGGTGTAGTTGGTGCCCACGTCTGCCTTGCGCTGCTGATCGGTGAGCCGGTCCAGCAGCTTCAGCAGCTTCAGATTCTGGAGCTGGTTGAATTTTGCGATGACAAGCATAGCGTCTTTCATGGTTACGCCTCCTAAACGTATCGTATGGATTGAACTGATTATGATTATACCACACAAGTGGGAAAAAGACACTGTTCGATTTTCCTATGGCTGTGCAATATCGGCTTTAACGCAGGATCTTCTGCGGCTTCAGATAGCGCTCCTCCTCCGAAAAGATGCAGCCGCAGTATTTCTGCATATAGAAGCCCA
Source organism: uncultured Oscillospiraceae bacterium (assembly GCA_964493585.1). Lineage (GTDB taxonomy): Bacteria > Bacillota > Clostridia > Oscillospirales > Oscillospiraceae > HGM13006. The sequence goes on along the minus strand of CAZBOR010000040.1, from coordinate 14,296 downwards.
GCGCTCTGGCCCGCTGCTGTCCCTCCCGGAAGTAGGGCCGGAAATCCCGGTAGAGGAATTTGACGCCAAAGCGGGCGGCGGCGTCCTGGGCCACCTGGCGCATCAGGTCGTGCTGCTGGTAGGGACTGATGAACAGGGAGGAGGTGAAGGCGTCATAGCCGTGCTCGCTGGCGTACTGGGCGGTACGGCCCAGGCGAATCGAATAGCATTGGACGCATCGCCCGTCGATATTCTCCGCCACCGCCCGGACAAAGGGCCTCAGCCCGTAGTCGTTCTGCTCATGCAGGGTCAGACCGATGGTGCCGGCGTATTCCCGGAGACAGTTGCGCCGGGCGCGGTACTCGGTGAAGGGGTGGATGTTGGGATTGTACCAGAAGCCCTCCGGCTCCAGACCCTCCATCCGCAGCGTTTCGATGCACATATTGCTGCACGGCGCGCAGCAGATGTGCAGCAGCAGTTTCATATTGACCACCTCCCGGACATATTGTACACCATATCCCGGCTTTTTGAAAGAGAAAAATGTGCTTTTTCCCGGAAAACATCACGATGTGAACTTTCCCTTTACTTTTACACCATTTATGATATAATAATAACAACACATTTTGTAGGTTTATGGGCGGACGCCGCTTATAGGTTGGGAGGTTCATCATGGGACAGGATGTTGGACGGTTTGAAGCATTGTTTTCCGCGCCGCCGGAAAAGCCGAAGCTGGGAAAGGATGGGCCTCCGCCCCAGTTCAGCGGGGACCTGCCGATGGACTCCGCCAAGGATTCCTATCCGGAGCTGGAGCGAAAGTACCGCCACCGGACATATCAGGCCCAGGAGCTGATGGTGGAAAAGCTCCTGCGGGGACACTTCATCGACGTCAAGGCGCTGGAGCGGAAGCTCCATATGTTCGACCTGCGCTTTGAGTATTCCAGATTTCTGGTGGTGCTGGTGCGGCCGGTGGGAAATGACACCATGTTCTCCAGCTATGACAGCGACATCCGGGACGGCGGCCAGGTGGGACTGATCGTGTCCTCCATCTTTTCCGAGCTGCTGGGAGAGAAATACGCCTGCTTTCCCTCCAATCTGGAGGACTGCTACGCCTTCCTGCTGAATTTCGGCGACGGCAGCGACGATGAGATCTCCCGTCAGGTGTCCGATATTTGCCGGGATGCGGTGAAGTTCATACGGGACAACTTCTGTCTGGAGCTGCGGGTCTGCGTCAGCGACATCTGCGACGGCTTTTATCCGCTTCACGAGGCGTTCCGGGAAACGGAGATCGTATCCGCGGATTCCAATACCGTGTACCACGAGGGCGTCTGCGCCCGTGCCGAGGGGGGCCCGCCGCCCAACGGCCGCCGTCCGGAGCCGACCATCGAAAAGCAGTACCTCAACGCCCTGGTGACGCAGGACTTCCAGATGGCCCTGCAGCTCACGCTGGAGAAGGTTCGGGACATCTACAACAGCTCCGGCGTCGATCGGCTGGACCGGGTGAAGATGTTTCTCAATATGCGGATGCAGGCCACCGGCAGCGTCCTGGCCGCGCCCCTGGGCGAGCTGATGGACCCCAGAAATCCCAGCGAGGGCGCCATGCGGCTGGACGCCTGCACCAGCATCGACGAGGTGGAGAAGAATCTGAAGCAGCTCTTTGAAAAGCTGGACAGCCGCTTCAACACCGCGCCCTCCGATTACACCGGCACCACGGGCAAGGTCATCCATCTCATCAGCAAGAAGTACATGGAGCCGGACCTCTCCGTGGAGATGATCTGCGACAATCTCGGAAAATCCCGCAGCTATCTCAGCCGGATGTTCAAGGAGAACACGGGCATGAATCTGCTGGACTATCTGCACACCACCCGGCTCACCGAGGCCAAAAAGCTCCTCAATGAAACGGACCTTGGCATCTCGGAGATCGCCTCAAAGGTGGGCTATTACTCCGGCTGGACCCTGGCGCGGGTGTTTAAGCGCTATGAGGGCATCACGCCCACGGCGTACCGCAAGGCCTTCTGCGGCGGACAGGACACATAAGGGACCTCGGAACAAATCGCGCGTCGATGGATGCTTCCTTAAGCTTCACAAAATCATCACAAAATGATTGCAAATTGCACACATAACTGCTATAATCACCTTCGGGAATACTTCCGGAGGTGGTTTTTTGTGAACGGATACCAGCGCATCAGCCGGTATAAGGCCCATCTGATGGGAATTGCGGTGCTGATCGTCGTCTATGGACACCTGCTCTATTACCATAGCGGTCTGAGAAACTATGAGGATCTGAACTTTACCGAGTGGTATACCCTTGGGTCGGTGGAGATGTTTCTGTTTGTCTCCGGCTTCGGTATTTTCCAATCCCTGCGGCGGAGCCGGGAGGCCGGGGCCTTTTACCTCCGGCGGCTGGGACGGCTGCTGCCCTCCTACCTTCCGGTGATGGCGGCCTGGTGCGGCGTCAATCTGCTCAAGGGCCGGATGCACATGAGCCATGCGGTGGGGAATCTCACGGCCATGGGCTGGTGGTTTCAGACGGAGCACCAGTTCAACTGGTATGTGCCGGCCATCCTGGTGCTTTACCTGCTCAGCCCGGTGTTTTACGACTGCATAGACCGGAAAAAGACCCATTGGTGCATGATCGCGCTGGTGCTGCTGAACATCGCCGGATGGCGCAGCAATCTGCTGATGGCCCTGAGCCGGTTTCCCACCTATTTGCTGGGGATGTACTTCGGCGCCCGCTATGCCGATGGGCGCTCGCCCTCGAAGCGGGAGGTGGTCCTCTGGTCCGTGGCCGGCGTGGCGGCCATGGCGGCGGTACCCTATTTCTTCCTGGTGGGCCGGCGATACCTGTGGTTTTATGGGATGTACTGGAATCTCTTTTTCGTGTCCACGCCCATGTGTATGTTCCTGACCACCTGGTGCCTTGAAAAGCATGAGGGCTGCGCGCTTGGAAGGGGCGTCAACCGGGCGCTGTCCTTTCTGGGGACCTGCTCCTTTGAGATCTACCTCTGCCACCTGGCGCTGTTCGATTGCTGCCTGAAGCTGGGCGTCCGGGGCTGGCCCCGGTGGATATGCCTTGCGGTGCTGGGGACCGGCATCGGGATCGCCTACCACTATGTGGTGGAGGCGGCCCTGGCCCGGTGGCGGAGGAGACAGCGGGCCGCCGCATAGGGGCAACCAAAGCGAACATTTTTTATCGGAAATGCCGCCATTGGATGGTAGAAATATCCCTCATCTCAGGGTATAATGGCTCTGAAAGGAGGGGAATCTGTATGATTTGTGAGAATCTTCTCACCCTGCGAAAGCGCATGGGCTACTCCCAGGAGCGGGTGGCGGAGGCGGTTGGGGTCAGCCGTCAGGCGGTGGCGAAATGGGAATCCGGCGAGACTGTGCCGGACCTGGTCAACTGCCAGCGTCTGGCGGAGCTGTACGACGTGACCCTGGACGAGCTGGTGCGCTATGACCGGCGGGAAAGTATGCTGCCCATCGCGCCAAAGGGGAAATATATGTTCGGGACCGTCACCGTGGGGGACAAGGGCCAGATCGTCATCCCGGTCAAGGCCCGGCGCGTATTTGACATCCATCCCGGCGATGATTTGGCGGTGCTGGGAGATGTGGAGCAGGGGCTGGCGCTGCTCAAGACCCAGTTCCTGCTGGAGCTGATGGAGGAACTGAAAAAGGACGGTGACAGGCCATGACGCCCCTGAACGTCACAGGGCTGCGAAAGAGCTATCCCGGCTTCTCTCTGGAGGACGTGTCCTTTTCGCTGCGGCCGGGGAAAATCACTGGATTCATCGGCCGTAACGGCGCAGGCAAGACCACCACCCTCAAGGCCATCCTGGGCCTAATCTGCCGAGACGGCGGCCAGGTGCGCTTTTGGGACAGTCCGGAGCTGGACGATGCGGTGAAGCGGCGAATTGGCTATGTGTCCGGCGGTGTGCGGTTCTATCCCGGCAAGCGGCTGAAAGCCATTACTGGCGTGACCCGGCGGTTCTATCCAAACTGGGACGAGACTGCCTATGCCCTGTGCCTCCGGCAGTTTGCGCTATCCGAGGAAAAGACGCCGGCGGAGCTGTCCGAGGGCATGAAGGTAAAATACGCCCTGGCGCTGGCATTGAGCCATGGGGCGGAGCTGCTGATCCTGGACGAGCCGACCTCCGGGCTGGACCCCTTCAGCCGGGACGAGCTGCTGGATATTTTTCTGTCCTTGCAGGAGAAGGGCGTCACGATCCTGTTTTCCACCCATATCATCTCAGACCTCCGGCGGTGTGCGGACGATCTGCTCTATCTGCGCGGAGGACGGCTCTTTGCCTCTGGTACCATGGAGGACATCACGGCGGGCTACCGGGTGGTACAGACGGAGGCGGGTGAGGAGGACCCGCGCTTTTGGAGTGTGCGCCGGGATAAGACGGGCAGTCAGGCTCTGATCCGCGCCCAGGACGCGGCGGCCTATGGACCAAGGGCGCGGGAGGCGGATCTGGAGACCATTATGCTGCATCTGGAGCAGGAGGGAACGCCATGAAAAATCTGCTGTACAAGGAGCTGCGGCTGGCGCTGCACCCGGTCTGCCCGGTGTTTTTGCTGCTGTCAGCCATGGTGCTGATTCCCAACTATCCCTATCATGTGGTGTTCTTCTACACGACGCTGGGACTGTTCTTCGTCTGTCTCCAGGGCCGGGAGAACCAGGACATCTATTATACCATGCTGCTTCCGGTGGACCGGGAGGCGCTGGTGCGGGCCAGATTTCTGCTGGCGGTGGGCCTGGAGCTGGCACAGATGCTGCTGATGATTCCCTTTGCGGCGCTGCGCCAATGCCTGCCCCTGGGTCCCAACCAGGTGGGGATGGATGCCAATATCACCCTGTTTGCGTCGGGGTTGCTGCTGCTGGGGCTGTTTCATGTGGTGTTCTTCGGGCGGTACTACCGGTGTCCCCGGCAGGTGGGGCGGGCCTTTGTGCTGGGGTCTGCGGCGGTGTTCTTCTATATCGCCGCGGTGGAAACGGCCTGCCATGTAGTCCCCCTGCTGCGGGACCGCCTGGACACGCCGGACCCGCAGTTCCTGGGGGAGAAACTGACGGCCCTGGTCCTTGGGGCGGTCTGCTATGGAGCACTGACCTATGCCGCCTTCCGCCTGGCAGTGCGGAATTTTGCCACACAGGACCTGTGAGACCGGAGCCGGAGCGCTTTATCCTTCCGCGTCCGGACCCCGTGCGATCAGCGCCAGCTTTTCCTGCCGGGTCAGGGCTTTGATTTCCAGCTCCCGGCGGAGAGCGGAGGAATGGTCCGGCTGCGGCTCCCGGTAACGCAGATGGACCGGCAGACGGCTGCGGGTGTATTTTGCGCCCTTGCCGCTGTTGTGGACCTGGAGCCGCCGCTCCGCGTTCCGGGCGATGCCGGTGTAGAGAGTGCCGTCGGCGCACTCCAGAATATAGACCTCGTACATTATGATCCCCCATTATCAGCCAAAGCGCGCCGGAACCTCGGCGCGCTTTGCGTATGTTTTTACCGGTTACAGTATCAGTAGAGGGGCGCGGACTTTCCGCCGCCCTCGCGCCAATCCAGATCGCCGCGGGCCAGACCGAGAATCAGCATTTCCGCCGTGGCCAGGTTGGTGGCGTAGGGGACGTTGTGCATATCGCAAAGACGCTCAAGCTGAAGCAGGTTCTGCTCCTGCTCCGGGTCGTTGCAGGTGGGGCTGGTGAAGAACAGCAGCAGATCCACCTCGTTGTAGGCGATGCGGGCGGCCACCTGCTGCTGGCCACCCTGTGCGCGGGAAAGGTACAGGGTGATGGGGAGGCCCGTGGCCTCGGCCACCAGCCGCCCGGTGGTGTTGGTTGCGGACAGGTTGTGCTTGGCCAGGATGCCCTTATAGGCGATGCAGAACTGTATCATCAGCTCCTTTTTCTTGTCCTGAGCCATGATTGCAATGTTCAATGTGTTTTCCTCCCACTCCGTAAATTATCTCATATGCATCAGCGGCGCCTCCATACCCAGGAGCCGCCGGGCAATATGCAGGCAGGCCACTGCGGCGCCCTTCCGGCTCCGCAGGACCAGGGCGCTGCCATGCGCCGCCGCCACGGGGACCGCCTGGTCCTCCGGGATCAGGCCCAGCAGCGGAAGGCCCACCGTGTCCATCATATCGTCCACATTGGAACGAATGGAGCCCAGCAGCCGCCGGGAGACCCGATTGACCACCAGATGGATGGGGTCAAGCTGCCGCTCCACCAGCAGCGACGCCGTGTGCTGGGCATCCCGCAGGGAGCCGGGGTCCGCCGTCGCCATCACAATGGCGCGGGTGGCGTAGCCCACCGCCAGGTCAAAGCCGTTGCCGATACCCGCCGGGGCGTCCAGAAGCACCCAGTCATAGGATTCCTTGGCCTCCTCGATGAGCCGGCCGAAGATGATGTCGTCCACCAGTCCGGCCCTGGTCTTGACGGGCGCGGTCAGGAGCTGCAATCCCGGAATGACCGGATGCTCCGGCGCGTCGGAGAGATAGTGGTTCTCCATCATCACATCCAGGAAGCTGATGGTGGCGCAGTCGGTCATACCCAAAGCGATGTCCAGATTGCTCAGGCCGATGTCGCAGTCGATGGCCAGCACCCGCTGGCCCATGGCCGCCAGACAAGAGGCAAGTCCGGCACAGAGGGTGGTCTTTCCGGTCCCGCCCTTGCCGGACGTGACCACAAGAACCTCACTCATATAGACGCCTCCTTCCCTGGTCACATAGTAACATTATAGCAGTATTTCAGCAAATTTCAACAGAATTCTTATGGGATTCCGGGAATCTTTTGTGGAGGTAGCGGAAAACCGGGCGCTACTGGGCAATCATTTTGAATAATACCGCGTGCTCCATGACCAGCGGGTCCCGCTGGGAGAAGAACAGCACGCCGGGGCAGGGGGCCTTCACCTGGGCGGTGACATAGCCCTCGTAGGGGTCGATGATCTCCGCCAGCAGCGTGCCTGTGGGCACCGAGTCCCCGGTGTTGCAGCAGCGGCGGCAGATGCCGGCGGCCGGGGTGCGGATAATCCGCATATCCTCCTCGTGGACCGTGGTGGCGATGTAGCCGCCGTGTATGTTCATCCGCAGAATGCCCATGCGGGTGAGGAACCGCAATATCGCCTGGACCGCCTGCCGTGCGGTGACATCGTCGATGGTGGAGGTCTCCTTGGTGTAGACGGAGAAGGCGTTGGTGTTCCAGATCTGCCAGTTGTAGTTCAGCGTGGTGGTGTCATAGGGCCTGGGCTTGCGGACCACCACATAGGGCAGACCGAACAGGTTGGCAAGACTGGTGTTCTGGTAGCCGGTGTCCATGAGCCGTACATGGGGTACAAAGTCCCCGGACATATAGAAGGACGCGAGTTGGATGCCGTAGGCGTAGTCCTGTACCGCCTCAAAGACTCCGGCGGCGATGCGCTGGGTGGTTTCGCCCCGGTCGTAGCCGGGGAACATCCGGTTGATGTCCGTGTTGTCCATGGCCCAGAAGCGGCGGCCGATGTTCACCGAGGAGCTGTTGCAGCAGGGAATCACCTGGATGCCCTTGCCCTTGGCGATCCGGCCCCCGGACTCCAGAGACTTCAGAGTGCGGATGAGCTGGGAGCAGACATAGAGCTGCTGAATCTCATTCCCGCGGGTGGCACCCACGATGCAGGCGGTCTTTTCGCTGCCGCCGAATTGGTAGCCGTAGATCCGCATACTGTCCCGATAGGCGGAGGGTAGCTCAAACAGCAGTTCCTTACGCATCTGTGACACCCCCCAGGATCCGGGCCACCAGAGAGCCGCTGTATACCACAGGATATTCCCGCAGGGTGAATATCATGCCTGAGCAGGGCGCTGTGACCTCCTGCAGGACCTGGCTGGTCAGCGGGTCCAGGATATGGCCCAGGACCTGACCCTCCTCGATGGCCTCCCAGTGTGCCGCGGCGGGAACGAAAATGCCGGAGGCTCCGGCGTTGACAAAGCCGACCCTGCCGTCGCTGGAGACAATGGGGGTGCGGACCGGCTCCACCGGTCCCTGCCAGAGCCCCTGGGTCCGCATGAGGTTGAGAATGCCGTTGACCAGCCGCAGGCCGTATTCCCGCGTGATCCGCATTCCCACGCCCATTTCCACCACGATGGTGGGAACGCCGCTGGAGTTGAGACTGTGCGCCAGGGTGGATTCCAGCACCGTGGCGGCGGAATGAATCCATATGAAATCCAGCCCCAGATCCATGGCGTAGGGCAGCAGCGTGGACGCGGTCTGCTCGCTGATGCGGGCCTGGGGAATCTCCTTGAGGAAGATGTTGCTGGCGTGGATGTCGATGGCGTAGTCCGCGCCCTGGATGTCGGAGATGATCTGGGCAGCCATATACTCCGCCACCGCGCCGTCGGAGTTGCCGGGGAAAATGCGGTTCATGTCCAGGTCGAACATCGGAATCCCACGGGTGATGGAGTCGATGCCCATGGGATTCATGGCGGGGTAGATGTCCACAATGCCCGTGAGGTATTCTCTCTGGGCCTGAATACGGCGGCCCAGCTCATAGCAGACGAACTGGCCCTCCAGCTCGTCCCCGTGGATACCGGTGACGATGCAGATGCGCTTTTCCGCGCCGGTGGGGGATTGGGGCGTCAGACGGTGCTTGCGGATCGCCAGAGTCTCGTCCACCGGCAGCCGGATCGACGTGACGTTTTGTATCATGTATATGCTCCTCTCGCGTGTTACAGCGGCTCCACCTGGGCGGAGATGGTCTGAACCTGGGACACGGGGCCTACGCTGTGGTAGATGCCCCGGTCAACGCTGCAATCCAGGAAGTCCCGGCCATGGCCCAGCGTTACATAGTCCTCGTCCACCACCCGGTCGTTGGTGGGGTCCAGGGCCAGCCATTGGCCGCCGCACCAGACCTCCACCCAGGCGTGGGTCTGTCCCTGCCCCAGAAGCAGTCCCGTCACATAGGCGCAGGGAATGCCCCGGAGCCGCAGCAGCCCCAGCAGGATGTGCGCGTAGTCCTGACAGACGCCGCAGCCTTGACACAGGGCCTGGGCTGCGGTGGTGCGGGTATTGGTGGAGCCGGGACGGTAGCAAAGGTGTTCATAGACACGGTGCATCAGCTCCAGTGCCAGCGCCCGGTCCTCCATGGGCGGAAGCTCCGAGGCCCAGGCCGGCGCCGTCTCCAGGGCGGTCAGGCCCGTGGGATAGCGGAGCAGCGGCAGAGGGCGGCGGCGGTCCGTCCGGAGGGCGTCCACCGACACCACGGCCTCCATGCTGTAGGCCAGACGCCGGTGGGCGTCGGGAAGATAGCCCAGATGTAGCGTGTTCCCGAAGCCGTCCCGGCTCATGGCCAGGGCGCAGCAGGGGTCCGTTTGCAGACGGCAGGACAGAAGCCGCTGCCGAGGCCCCTCCATGGGGGTCAGCATCAGGGCAAAGGTGTGTCCGGTGACGGGCGCGCCGAAATCCAGTACGGTGGAAAAGCTGCAACGCAGTTGTTTCATGGATGCTCCTTTGTATCAGTCAATGCGGTCAGTCTGCGGCGCCGGGCGTCAGGAACAGATGGTCCACGCACTGCAGCGCCTCCTGGCGCAGCTCCGGCCAGTGTACGTCGTCCTGCACACAGGCGGCCAGACGGTCATAGCAGCTGCGCCGGAAGGGGATGTCCAGCTTGCTCATGCGGCTGGTGAGCTTCTTAAACTCCTTCTCCACCTGGGGATAGGGAATGTCCAGGCGGCAGTACAGGTCCAGCCGCTCGGTGTATTTTCCGCATTTCACCAGATTGCGCCGGGTGGTACCCTCCACATTGTCGTCCAGGGACCCCCAGAAGGCCAGAATGTAGTCCAGGGTGTCCTGGTTCATAAGGTACTGGGTGTCCGTATTCCGGGAGGAGGCCATGTTGTCCAGAGCGAGCTGTATGTAGCTGAGGGTCATGGTGCCGATCTCGTTCCGCAGGACCATGGCGTTGTCGTAGGCCCGGTTCAGATTCGAGTAGATGGAATCGGGGTTGTCCGGGTCAAAGAGATACCGGTCCACGAAGTCCTCCGGGGAGGTGTAGATGTCCGGGATGCTGAGCCGCTGACAGAAGCCCTTATAGCGCTCCTCGTTCTGGTCCAGCATCTTGTCCAGCACGTCGTTGAAGATGAGGATGGTGGTATAGACCCGCTCAATATAGCGGCCCAGCCAAAACAGACATTCCGATTTTTCTAGCGAGATAGTACCCATGTGTCCTTAAAGCCTCCTCCCTGAGATGAGTTTACAACGAATGAGTTTTCCTGACGGGCGAAGCGGGTCAGACCGCTGTGCCATACCCTTGTGGTTTCGCCGCTGACGACGAAGGCCCGCAGATCCGCCTTGCGGTAGACCTCCACGCCGTTTTCCATCACCGGGAGGTCGATGAAATCAATGACCTCCTGGGCGATAAAGCGGCGGCTTTCGGTTTCGATGAGGTGACGCCAGTGGGCCAGAGCGTCCCGGTCCATGTCCCGTCCAAAGACCACGCCGTAGCCGCCGGCCTCGGATACGTCCTTCACCACCAGGGTTTCCAGATGCTCCAGGACGTATTTCCGGTCCTCCTCATAGAAGGGAAGATAGGTGGGGGCATTTTTCAGAATGGGAGTCTCATGGAGATAATACCGGATCATTTTGGGGACAAAGTAGTAGATGCCCTTGTCGTCCGCGATGCCGTTGCCGGGCGCGTTGATGATGGCCACGTTTCCGGCCCGATAGGCGCTCATAATGCCGGGGACGCCGATGACGGATTCCGGCAGGAAGGAAAGCGGGTCCAGATATTCGTCCGACAGCCTCCGGTAGACCGCGCCCACCCGTTCGCTCTTGCCATTGTAGTTCCGGAAGAAGAGCGCGTTGTCCTCCACATACAGGTCCTGACAGGTCACAAGCGGGAACCCCGTGCGTTCGGCCAGATAGCTGTGCTCAAAGAAGGCGGCGTTATACCGGCCGGGGGTGAGAATGACGCTGATGCCGCCGCAGTTCACATATTGCATCATCTCCGCCAGGATCTGGGGATAGTCCCGGTTGTCGTCCACCCGGTTGGTGACAAAGGTGCCGGGGCTGGCCTGCCGGCACAGGTCCCTGGCGATTAGCGGATAGGAGGCCCCGGAGGGGATGCGGAGGTTATCCTCCAGAATGTACCAATCCCCGTCCTTGCCCTGGACCAGATCAATGCCGGAGATGTGGCTGTAGATGCCCTTGGGCGGCGTGAAGCCGTCGCACTGGGGCAGAAAGCCGGAGGAGGCAAAGACGAAATCCTCCGGGATCACGCCGTCGGCGAGGATGTGCCGCGGGCCGTAGATGTCCCGCAGAAATGCGTTGAGGGCGTCCACCCGCTGAATCAGTCCCTGTTCCAGATGCTGAAATTCCTGATGCTCGATCACGCGGGGCAGTGCGTCAAAGGGGAAGAGCTGCTCGTGAAAGACGCCCTGCTTATAGATGCCGAATTTGACCCCGTAGCGGGCCAGCAGACGGTTGATACGGTCTGCGTGGGAAATCAGTGTATTCATGTACATCACCCTTTCTCTGACCGGTCAGGGTCAGGAGTAGCGCCGTTGCTGCCCTTTTCTATATGATAGTATATCTGGCGGGGCTTGTCAATAAGTATGCGGAATGAAAACGACGGATTTCAAATCCCGATTTTCATTTTCCATAACAATGCAGCGGATTTTGGTATCAAACAAATCAAACCTGCAACATACGGAAGAAAAAGATGCAGAAATCCCCGCAGCACCGGAATACTGGCGCTGCGGGGAGGGAATCACAGGAGAGGGCTTTGCTTGATTCTGGAAAAACGCCGGGGATACGGACCGGGCGTGGGGCGCACCTTGCGGATCACCACCGCCCGGTGCATGGCGTCCGTGCCGGGGACGGCGTAGTCGCAGATGCGCTCCACCCGGCCGCCCAGCAGGGAAATGCCGTGGGCCGCCTGGGAAAGCTCCTCATCGCTGCCCGTAGACTTCATGGCGAGAAACGCGCCGCCCACCGCCACCAGAGGCAGGCACAGCTCCGCCAGAATATTCAGCCGCGCCACAGCACGGCTCACAGCCAGGTCGTAGCGCTCCCGGTGGTCGGCGGCGTATTCCTCCGCACGGGCGGCGACGCATTGGGCCTCCACGCCCAGACCGGGGAGAATTTCGGAGAGCCAGTCTATGCGTTTTTTCAGACTGTCCAGCAGGGTGAGCCGGATGGACGGCTCCGCGATCTTCAGCGGCACGCCGGGAAAGCCCGCGCCGCAGCCCACGTCGATGACGGCCTTGCCGGAAAAGTCCTCCAGACCCAGCAGCGCCAGGCAGTCCAGAAAGTGCATCCGGGCCACAGCCTGCGGCTCCGTGATGGCGGTGAGATTCATGACCTGGTTTTTCTCCAGCAGCGCCGCGCCGAAGGCGCAGAGGGTATCCGTCTGCCGGGGCGTCAGCGTGAGGTTCAGGGCGGGCAGGCCGTCTAAAAGCGCCTGCTTCATGGGCTGTGTCACTTTTTCAGTGTCAGCGCATAGCGCACCTTTTCCGCGATACCATCGGCGTTGAGTCCGTAGGCGTCCAGCACGGCCTGGGCCTTGCCGGAGCGTCCGAACGCATCGTTGACGCCGTGACGCACCACGGGCACCGGACACGCCTCCGCCACGGTCTCCGCCACGGCGGAGCCGAGACCGCCCAGGATATTGGCCTCCTCGGAGGTGACGATGCAGCCGGTCTCCCGTGCCGCCTGCAATACCAGCTCCCGGTCCAGGGGCTTGATGGTGTGCATATCAATGACACGGATGGAAAGGCCCTGGGCCGCAAGGGTCTCCGCCGCTTCGCAGGCGCTCTGGACCATCATGCCGGTGGCAATCACGGTGGCGTCGGAGCCGCTCCGCAGGACGCTGCCCTTGCCGAGCTGGAAGGTGTAGCCGGGAATGGTGTCCGTGACGGATTCCACCGCCAGACGGCCCAGCCGCATATAGGCGGGACCCTCGTAGTCCAGCAGGGCCCGGACCGCCAGCTTCATCTCCGGCCCGTCACAGGGAGACAGCACCACCATGCCGGGAATGGCGCGCATGATGGCGTAGTCCTCAATGCACTGATGGGTTGCGCCGTCCTCGCCCACGCTGAGCCCACCATGGGACCCGATGACCTTCACGTTGAGGCCGGGATAGGCGATGGAATTGCGGACCTGCTCCCAGGCCCGACCGGCGGAGAACATGGCAAAGGAGTTCATAAAGGGCTTTTTGCCGCAGGTGGCCAGACCGGCGGCGACGCCGGCCATATTGCCCTCGGCGATGCCCATGTCAAAGAAGCGGGCGGGATATTTCTCCGCAAAGCCTTTGGTCATGGTGGAGCCGGACAGGTCCGCATCCAGGACCACCAGCTCAGGATAGCGTTCCGCCAGCTCCAATAGAGCCTCGCCATAGGCGGCGCGGGTTGCGATCTTCATTTATTCCGCCTCCAGTTTCTTCAGTAGTTCGGTCAGCTCCGCTCTGCCGGTCTCGTATTGCTCCGCAGAGGGGGCCTTGCCGTGCCAGGCAGCGTTGTTTTCCATGTAGGAAATGCCCTTGCCCTTGACGGTTTTGGCCAGGATCATGGTGGGCTTGCCCTTGACGGTCCCGGCCTCGGCAAAGGCGGCCTGGATGGCGGCATAGTCGTGGCCGTCGCAGCGGATCACGTGCCAGCCGAAGGCCTCATATTTCCGGTCCAGCGGCTCCGAGGGCATCACATCGGCGGTCCTGCCGTCGATCTGCAGACCGTTGACATCCACCACGGCGCAGAGGTTGTCCAGGCCGTATTTGGCGGCGGCCATGGCGGCCTCCCAGGTTTGGCCCTCCTCGATCTCGCCGTCGCCCAGGATGGCGTAGACCCGGTAGTCCTTCCGGTCCAGCTTGCCCGCCAGGGCCATACCCACGGCGGCGGAAATGCCCTGGCCCAGAGAGCCGGTGGACATATCCACGCCCCGCACATGGACCATGTCGGGGTGGCCGGAGTAGTGCGCGTCAATGCGGCGGAATTTGTGCAGATCCTCCGCCGGGAAGTAGCCCCGCAGCGCCAGAACCGCGTAGAGCGCCGGAGTGCAGTGGCCCTTGGACAGCACAAAACGGTCCCGATCCGGGTCCTTGGGCCTGGCAGGGTCGATGTGCATCACATCGAAGTACAGCACGGTCAACAGGTCCATGGCCGACATGGAGCCGCCCGGATGCCCGGACGCCGCCTCGTAGACACACTGGAGCGCCAGAAGGCGGCCCTGGGTGGCGGTGATGGCCAGTTGCTTGGTTTCCATGGAATCAATCCTTTCCGTAGGCGAAATGGTTACGCCAATAGTATTGCAGATTCAGATAATCATTTACAAGGGAGGCACCGCGGTCAGACAGGGAGGTGACGA
>CAZBOR010000039.1:0-14947 GCA_964493585.1 uncultured Oscillospiraceae bacterium | reverse complement strand
TGCCGGCCGTGGCCATGACCTCAATGACGCCGCCGTCGATGTCCAGGATGGACACGTCGAAGGTGCCGCCGCCCAGGTCGTAGACCATGATCTTCTGGGCCTCCTCCTTGTCCACGCCATAGGCCAGTGCCGCCGCCGTGGGCTCGTTGATGATGCGCTGCACGTTCAGTCCGGCGATTTTGCCCGCGTCCTTGGTGGCCTGGCGCTGGGAATCGGTGAAGTAGGCGGGAACGGTGATGACCGCCTCCGTCACAGGCTCTCCCAGATAGGCCTCCGCGTCCTGCTTGAGCTTTTGCAGGATCATGGCGGAAATCTCCTGGGGCGTGTACCGCTTGCCGTCGATTTTCACGGTGTAGTCCGACCCCATCTCCCGCTTGATGGAGGAGACCGTGCGGTCCGGGTTGGCCACGGCCTGGCGCTTGGCGGCCTGACCCACAAACCGTTCGCCGGTCTTGGAAAAGCCCACCACGGATGGGGTGGTTCTGCCGCCCTCCGCGCTGGGGATGACCACCGTGTCGCCGCCCTCCATGACGGCCACACAGGAGTTGGTTGTGCCGAGATCAATTCCGATGAGCTTTGACATAATATTCGCTACCTCCAAATACCGGCAGTGCCGCCGGAAATAAAATCAATTTGCCACCGTCACCAGGGCGGGACGCAGAACGCGGGTCCCCTGGCGGAAGCCGGTCAGGGCCACGGCGGCTACGGTACCTTCCCCCAGCTCCGGGTCCGTGATATGGTCCAGGGCCTCGTGGACGGTGGGGTCAAAGGGCTCTCCCAGGGCGGGGATTTCTGTGACGCCCAGACCCTCCAGAACTGCGGTGAGGGATCTCAGGGTCATTTCAATGCCGGCCACGAAGGCCGCGTCCTCGCAGGGCTGCTGCAAGGCCCGCAGCAGATTGTCGTAAACCGGCAGAAAGGCCAGCGCCGTGTCGTCCCGGCCCTGCTGATAGGCGGTCTCACGGGTGCCGGCGGTGCGGCGGCGGTGGTTCTGATACTCCAGGTCCAGCTCCCGGAGCCGCAGCTCCGCCGATTCCAGAGCCTTGCGTGATACCAATGGAAATGTCATAAAGTGCCTCCTCTTACTCTTTCGGAAGGACGTGCGTCAGCAGCAGAATCCGTAGTAGCGGCCGCCACAGCAGCTATTGAGCAGGCACCAGGCGAGGCACAGGGGGTAGCACAGGTTGCTGTTTGTGGAGAAGCCGTAGTGTGCGCCGTTGTTGGCATACATCCGCCCGCCGGACTGGACGGTCTGGTAGAACCGCTGGTATTCCGCGTTGTCCGGCTCCATCTGGGTGGCCCGGCGGATGTGCTCCATGGCGGCGACCCGGTTGCCCTTGCCGTAGTTGGCGCGGGCGCTGCAATAGTACCACTTGGCGTCCCGGTCCGCCGGAGGAACGGTGGAGAGCACGTTGAGCGCCTCGTCATAGGCCCCCGCCTGGATATAGTGCTGGGCCGCCTGGATCTCGGTGGAATCGCGGGTCTCGTACTGGGTGCTGCGCTGCTGCCGCTCCTGATAGCCGAAGCCAAAGGGGTCAAACCCAAAGCCGAAGGGGTCGTAGCCGCCATAGCCGCCGGAGCCGCCGGAGCCGCCGGAGCTGCCGCCCCCTCCATAGCCGCCGGAGGAGCCGCCGTAGCCCGTCTGCTGCTGCTGGGTCTGGGGATTCTTGATGGCCTCATAGGCGGCGTTGATCTCGTTCATTTTTCTGGCACATTCCTCATCGCCGGGATGCAGATCCGGGTGGTATTTCTTGGCCAGCTTCCGATAGGCTGATTTGATCTCGTCCTCGGTGGCGCTCCGGGATACGCCCAGGACCTCATAGGGGTCTTTCATGGATGGTCACCTTCTCTGTCTCTTTCTTCTCCTTGATCTCTTTTGCGAAAATATTGGTTATACTTCTGCCAGACCCCGGCGTAGAGGATGTTCCGCATCAGCGGCACGTCCTGTACGATGGGGAGCTTTTCAAAGGCCGTGGTGCAGTCGTAGAGCAGCATACTCAGCAGCGCAAAGTCGCCCTCCCGGTCCCGCGGCCCGCTGTCCAGCGCCAGCAGAGGATTGGGACGATGCTTTTTCCTGTCGCTTTCATAGTCCATGCAGGCGTCCATGATGTAGATGAACCGCCCAAGGCCCCGGCCCAGACTCCGCAGCGTGCCGGCCCAGTAGTCCGTCTCCCGGACCACGAACAGCTCGCCCATGAGGGCGCCGAAGCAGTCCGCCGCCCGGTCCGCGCTGACCTCCGGGCCTGTCTCATACCGGTGAAGGTCCTTCAGCGCCGTCCGGATGGCCTGGGACTGACGGGGATATTGACCTTCCAGCTCCCGGCATTTCGGCGTCAGGAGCCGGTACAGCAGCAGCCGGGGCAGGCTATGCTCGTCCTCCCAGTCGTCCAGACAGTTCCACCAGGCCAGCAGTACGTTTAGGTCCGCCGCATAGTCGGAATAGGCCGAGGTCCAGTAGCTCCGCTTTTTCAGCGGGTGCATGGGACAGCGGGCCATGCCCGACTGCTCCTCCGGCTCATAGAGGCTGGACAGGAGCAGCACCAGAAAGGTCATGTCGTAGTTCAGCGTCATGCGGCCCAAAAGCCCGTGGCGCCGCTGCAAGGTCCGGCACAGCCCGCAGTAGCAGCCGCCGTACCGCCGGAGCTGGGCTTCGTCCATCTGGGACTGGTCTGCGGTGATATATCCAAACATCAGGTGTTCCTCTCAAAGGTGTGGTGGCAGCTCTTACAGGTGATACGCAGATGGCCCTTGCCCTTGGGGACCCGCAGGACGGTGCCGCACTGAGGGCAGCGGAAGAAGCAGTAGAGATTCTTCTGCCGCCGCCGGGTCCGGAGCCGCCGGAACCAGCGGGTAAGGGGGGCGATGCCGGACAGGAACCGCTGGTTTTCCCGCTGACGCCGGGTCACGTTTCGGCTGAGGATGCGGAAGTAGCTCCACCCCAGAACGACCAGAGCCAGAAGCCAGAGGACGCTGCTGGCGGTCCCGCCCAGAAGCATGGACACCACCAGCAGCAGGCAGGCGGTCAGACTGGAGGCCATGGAAAGGGCGTCCGGGCCGTTGCGCCCGGTCCAAAACGAGTGCTTCCGATGCATGATTTCCCCTGCCCTTCCATTGTGTTTCCTATACTGTAGCAATACTTTATGAACGGAATATAAACAGGAGAAAAAATTTTTATTCCGGCGGGCCGAAAGACCCGATTTTTTTGCTCACTCGGCGGGGTCCTCCGGGAGATGGAGGCCCTTGGGGCCGGTGTAGTAGGCGATGGCCTTCTCCACCAGGGCCGGAGGCAGATCGAAGTATTCCGCCAGCTCCGCCAGCCCGGTGCGTCCGGCCTCCAGGGCCGCCTGAAGCTGCGGAAAGGGCAGCAGACGCTCGATGGCCCAGCGGTCCGCCCGCTGCTCGTTGCGGCCCCGCTCGTCCAGCGGGGTATCCCGGCAGTAGAGCGCCCCGGTGAGGCTGTGGCCCAGCTCGTGGGCCAGCTTGTATTTTTCGTCCCCCAGTCCGGCCAGCTTCGCCGGATCCAGGGCGATGGCGGCAGAGCCGTCCTGGAGCTGGACCACCAGACTCTCCATGGTCGTACCCATGGGGTACCAGTAGACGGGAATACGGGATTCCTCTGCCAGAAGGTACAGCTCCAGAAGGCCAAGGGGCTTAGGACTGCCTGCGATGCTGCTCCTGGGCGAATTTTGCAAAGCGTTTGACCTCCTCGTACACGGCGTCGTCGATCTCCACATCGCCAAACAGCGCGAACTTCACGGAGGCGTCGGAGGCGGCGGGCGGAGTGTCCTCAATGATGTCGCTTTTGCTGATGTGGAAATGATCTGCGATTTTCTGGATGGCGCCCATGCGAGGCTCCTTGGTCCCGGTCTCCCAGGTGGACACAGCCTTGTCTGTGACGCCCGCGATGGCGCCCAGCTCCGCCTGACTGAGTCCGTGCCGGAGCCGCAGGCGCCGAATGTTATCACCAATACTCATAGTAGGATCATCCTTTCGGTGTCGTCTGCTACAGTATACACTAAAAGTAGATAAAATGCAAGAAAATTTTGAAAAAAAGTCCTTGACAATCTACTTATAGTAGAATATAATGGTCCTGCCTCCGGAAGCTCCGGCGGATTTTTCCAGGCGCAGTATTCTACTTTAAGTAGAGATTCCGGAGCCCGGTTCGGAGTGCAACCGGAGGATGCAGATACCATATCAAAGACGCAGACCCATAAACGGGACTCAGGAAAGGAGAAGCCATATGAATTGGAAACAGGAGGCGGCGGAAAAGCTGCGAAATTACGCGGCGCGGCAGCAGGCGCTGTCTGCGCTCCCCCAGCAGATCCGGGAGCTGAAGCTCCGGCGGGAGGGGGTCCACGCGGCCCGGATGGACGGCGTCGCGGTGGCGGGCGGCGGCAGCGCCAGGGAGGAGCGGATGCTCAATTCCCTGGTCTATCAGGAGGAGCTGGAGCGCCGGCTGGAGATTGCCAAAGCCTGGGTGTCCGGGGTGGAGGCGGCGCTCCAGGCGCTGTCCCAGGAGGAGCGGCTGCTTCTGGACCGGTTTTACATCCATCCCGCTCGCGGCAACGTGGGACGGCTCTGCGAGGAGCTGTGTCTGGAGCGGGCCGCAGTGTACCGCCGGAAGGATCAGGCGCTGCGCCGGTTCACCATGGCCCTGTACGGATGGGAGGATATATAAAATGGAGAAAAATAAGAGACAAAAGAGAGATGACAAACCGGCGCGTCGGTGCTAAGATGGTACCGTCAGAAACCGGATACGGGAAACGGCGGCGCTGCGGCGCTGCCGTTTTCGCGTCCAGAAAGGAGGGAGGCGGCACCATGAGAAAAGGAGGCGGACAGATTGCGAAAGCGGGACGCGGCAGCCAATGACCGCAAGGTAGAGCAGGCCCTTTTGCAGCGGGCTCTGGGGATGACGGTGACAGAGACCCGGCGGGAGCTGACGGACAAGGGCGAGAAGGTCGTCACCACGGAGAAGCAGCTCCCGCCGGACATCTCCGCCCAGACATTCTGGCTGAAAAACCGCCAGCCGGAGCGCTGGCAGGAGAAGCCGCGGGAGGTCTCCCAGCCGGAGCCGGTCAATCTGCTGGAGGTGCTGCAGCAGGCGGCGGAAGCATGAGGGAGGCGGTGCGGTGAACTATGGAGCCTTGAGCAGAAAGCAGCGCACCGCCATGCTCTGGTGGTGCCAGGAGGCCACGCGGGACTACGACGCGATCATCTGCGACGGGGCCATCCGCTCCGGCAAGACCCTCTCCATGACGGTGGGGTTCGTGCTCTGGAGCATGAGCTGCTTTGAGGATCAGGTGTTCGCCCTGTGCGGCAAGACCGTGGAGAGCCTCCGGCGCAACGTGGTCAGCCTGCTGCCCCGGTGGCTGGAGGGAGAGTTCTCCATCCAGGAGCGGCGGCAGGACAACTGCGTCCTCATCTCCCGCGGCGGCGTCAGCAACACCTACTACCTGTTCGGAGGACGGGACGAGAGCAGCGCGGCCCATATCCAGGGCATCACGCTGGCGGGAGCGCTGCTGGACGAGGTGGCGCTGATGCCCCGCAGCTTTGTGGAGCAGGCCGTGGCCCGCTGCTCCGTGGCCGGGAGCCGGCTGTTCTTCAGCTGCAACCCGGAGTCGCCGGGCCACTGGTTCTATCGGGAGTGGATCCAGCAGGCGGAGCAGCGATGCGCCCTGTATCTGCATTTCACCCTTGGGGACAATCTCTCCCTGGACCCGGCGGTGCGGGCCAGATATGAGCGGCTGTACACGGGCCAGTTCTACCGACGGTATGTGCTGGGCCAGTGGTGCGCCGCCCAGGGGCTGGTGTATCCCTTCCGGCGGGAGGAGGTGGTGTCGGAGACAATGCCCCAGGAGCCGGTGAGCTGGTACATCAGCGTGGACTACGGCACCCGGAACCCCTGCTCCATGGGCCTCTGGGCCATGGAGGCGCGCACAGGCAGAGCCCTGCGGCGGCAGGAGTACTACTACGACAGCCGCATCCACGGTCAACAGAAAACAGACGCGGAGTATTACGAGGAACTGGTGCGTCTGGCGGGCGACCGGCCCATTTCCGCCGTGGTGGTGGACCCCTCGGCCCTGAGCTTCATCACCCTGATCCGGCAGGAAGGGCGCTTTTCGGTGAAAAAGGCCAGCAACAACGTGCTGGAGGGCATCCGAACCGTGGGCGGCTATCTGAAGAACGGGCGGATCAAGATCCACCCGGACTGTGAAAACACCCTGCGGGAGCTGACGCTCTACCGCTGGGAGGAGGCGGAGGACCGGGACAGGCCCGTCAAGGAGCAGGACCACGCCATGGACGATATGCGCTATTTCGCCATGACGATCCTGCGGCGGACATGAACCGGTCTTTCATCCAACACATCCAAGCGTTTGACCGCGCCGAGGGCGCGTCGAAGGCTTAATCTGAAGGAGGGATCATTGGATGCAAAAGACCTTGGGACAGGACAGTCTGGTGAGCCGGGCCATGGCCCGGGCCATCGGACGCTGGCGGCGGTGCTTTTACGGCGGAGAGGTCCCGGCGGGGGCGCATCCCACCGCGCTGGCGGCGGCGCTGACGGGGTACCTGGCCGCGCTGGTGACGGCCGAGCTGTCGGTGAAGATTACGGGGACGCTCCGGGGCAGCTACCTGGCGTCTCAGATGCAGCGGGCCTTGCCCCAGATGACGCGGGCGGTGCAGCTTGCGGCGGTGGAGGGCCAATGTGTGCTGCGGCCCGTGGTCCGGGACGGCGGCATCCGGGTGGAGCTGATCCCGGCGGACCGGTTCTACCCCACACGGATGGACGGCGAGGGCCGGGTCACGGCGGGGTATTTCGCGGATTTCCGCCGTGCGGGAAAGGAGGAGCTGGTGCGGCTGGAGTCCTTTGACGCTTCGGGCGGCGGGCTCCGGCTCAGAAACCAGGCGTTCCGGCTCAGCGGCGACACGCTGACGGGGGAAATCCCCCTGGACAGTCTGGAGGAGTGGAAGGATCTGGAGAAGGAGCTGCTGGTGGAGCACGCGCCGGGACCTCTGTTCGGAGTGATCCGGATGCCCTTTCTCAACCAGGTGGACCCGGCCTCTTCCCTGCCGGTGAGCCTCTACGCGGGAGCGGAGCAGAGCCTTGGGGAGTTTGACCGGCTCTACGGGGAGTTCCTCTACGAGCTGCACTCCGGCAAGCGCAAGCGGATCTTGGAGCGGCAGGCCCTTCCGGGACTGAGCGGCAAGCCCGTGCCGGGTGCGCTGGGGTATCAGGATCTGGCGGCGGACACCTATCTGGTGCTGGACCCCATGGAGCAGCAGAAGCCCTTTGACGACTATTCCCCGGTGCTGCGGACCGGGGAGTACGGCGCGGCGATAAAATCTCTGCTGCACCTGATCGAGACCCAGTGCCATCTTTCTCCCGGCGCGCTGACCCTGGAAGCCGGAGACGGCGTTCCCGCCACCGCCACGGAGGTGTTGAGCCGGGACCGGACCACCTACCGCACCTGCGCCGCCGTCCAGGAGCAGGGCTTGCGGCCGGGACTGACGGACCTGATTACCGCCATGGACGTGCTCTGCGATCTCTATGATCTGGCCCCGGCCGGGGACTATCAGGTGTCGATTTCCTTTGGGGACAGCGTGTTTGAGGACACCGGCGCGGAATTTGCGCGGCAGCTCCAGATGGTGGAGGCGGGTGTAATGCAGCCGGAGAAGCTGCTGGAATGGTATTTTGGTCCCGACAGGGACCAGACCGGAAGGGAGGCATAGCGTATGGAGGAACAGGAACAGACGGCGGAGGAGCTGCTGGCCCAGGCCCAGAGCCGCATCGCGGAGCTGGAGGCCCGGCAGCAGGAATCGGCCCAGGCAGCCCAGGCGCTCCAGCGTCAGGCGGTGCTGGACTACGCGGTTTCGGCGGCGGTGGCCGGGAGCCAAGCCAGGGACCCGGAGCTGGTGTCGATGCTGCTGCGGCAGGAGCTTTCCGGGGCCGATGAGGGGTCGGTCCGGACGGCGCTGGCAGACCTGAGAAACCAGCGTCCCTATCTCTTTGCCGATGGCGGAAAGCGGCCCAGATTTGCCGCGCCGGTCCAGGCCAGGGACCTGAGCCGCGAGGACGAGGCGGTGGCCCAGCGGTACAAAAACAACCCGTGGTACAAGCGGCGGCCGGGATGATACCGGAAACGCGGCGGGAGGTGATATTATGTAAACTAAAGGTCTGTACGTCTATCCGCCCAACGAGAAAGGAGAACAAATTATGGCAATTACCTACAACACTCTGCACGTGGACGAGCGCTACAGCGACAAGCTGGCGGCCAATCTCTATTACGCCTCGGTCCTGGTACCCGGCGTCACCTGCGACGACAGCCAGTCCGAGGGACCGGCGGGAGGCATCTATGTCCACAAGCTGTCCTCTGTGACCGTGGAGCCGGGCAAGCCCGGCCGGGACTTCACCGACGAGGAGCTGGAGGACGACCTGCTGCTGATCCGGCTCAACAACAACTATCAGCGCTCCCGGAAGATCTACGGGGTCCAGGCGGCTGCGGTCAGCGCGGACCTGCGGGACGAGAGCCTGGCGGCGGCCCAGCACGAGGTCCAGTCCGGCTGGCAGGCCAGCGGCATCGCCTGTCTGGTCAATGAGGCGACCGCCTCCGCCGACACCTCTGCCGCCACTGTGGAGACGGCCAAGAACCAGGTCATCGACGTCCGCACGGAGATCGTGGCGGAGGGCGGTACCGCCGATGTGGTGCTGTGCGCTCCCAGCTTCTACGCCCTGATCCTCAAGGCGGCGGGCAGCGAGTTCCTGCCTGTGACCAACGAGGCCATGGCCGCCACGGGCAACGTGGGGACCTTCCTGGGAATGACCTGGGTGGAGGCCGGGGTCATGGCCCAGGGCAGCGGCAAGTATTAC
Organism: uncultured Oscillospiraceae bacterium; assembly: GCA_964493585.1. Lineage (GTDB taxonomy): Bacteria > Bacillota > Clostridia > Oscillospirales > Oscillospiraceae > HGM13006. The sequence goes on along the minus strand of CAZBOR010000039.1, from coordinate 6,081 downwards.
GATTACACCGACACCCTCCAGACGGTGGACTTCTCCAATGTGGACTTCGTGGTGTACAACCACGCGGCCCTGTCGGCGGTGACGAACTTTGAGACGGCACGGCTGGTGGACAGCGAGGGCTTTGTGGGCTCCCGCGCCCAGGTGGAGATGAACGCGGGCTTCCGGGTCCGGGAGCCGAAGCTCTGCCGGGTCCACCGGCACGCATAAGGAGGCCCTGATGACGAAGAGCGAGCTGCTCCAGGGCTACCGGGCATCCGGAGGCGCGGTCCAGGGGGATGCCCTGGACCGCAGCGCGAAGGCTGTCTGGGCGATGCTGCTGTCGGAGAGCCGTGGCCGAATCCTGGAGACAGACAGCGACGGGCCGGAGGCCCAGCTTGTCCAGCAGTGCTTTGACCATATGGTGGACGCGGCGGACAGCGGCGGCGAGGTCCAGTCCGAGACCCTGGGGCAGTGGACAAAGACCTATCGCACCGACAGCAAGAGCCGGGACCGCAGGCTCCTGAGTTTGCTGCGTCAGTATCTGGGGGAAACGGGACTTCTTTACAGGGGGTGGCCCCTGTGACAGTGACGCTGTACCACCGGACCGGGGACGGCTGGACCCGGCGGGTCCTCTCCGGGGTCTGGGCCAGATGGAGCCACGGGACCACCCACAGTGCCGGCGTGAGCCGGGGCGACGCCGCCCAATCCCTGCTGCTGATCCCCTGGCAGCAGGGCCTGGAGATCGCGCCGGGGGACGGGGTCTATGACGGACGCGGCCCGGAGGTGGGCGACGGCCCGCTGAAGGCGGAGCTGCCCCAGGCTCAGGTGGTCAGTCAGGTGTCCTGCCATCATCCGGGCAGTCCCCTGGACCACTGGGAGGTGACGGCGCGGTGAGGGTCACGGTGCGTTTTTCCCCGGCGAAAAGCCTTGCCGCCAGGGGCATGGGCGGCTCCACCGCCGCGAGACAGCGACTCTGCGCCATGGTCCGACGGCGGTGCGACAAATATGTGCCAAAGGACACGGGTCTGCTGAAGAACTCCGCCTATGAGACGGCGGACGGCAGCGCCATCGTCTATCCCCAGCCCTATGCGGAGAGGCAGTTTTATGTCAACTACAGGCACAGCGACCCCAATCGGGGCTGCCGCTGGCATCAGCGGATGCTCTCGCGGGAGGCGGCGGCCCTGACGGGGGATCTGGGCGCGTGGATGGAAGGGAGGAAACCATGAGCGTAGCTTCGGGCGTATTGGACTATCTCCGGGCCTATGAAGGTCTGGAGGACCTGGAGCTGGACAGACTGGGACACGCGGACGGGGCCGCGTGTCTCCAGCCGATGGCCGAGGAAACGGTCCGAAAGCGGTATCTGGACGGGTCCAGCCAGCGGCAGGCGGTGTTCACCCTGTGGGTCCGACGGGCCTTTGGCGGTGGAGAGCAGGCGCGGCTGGAAAGTCTGGCGCTGCTGGACAATCTGGCGGACAGTCTGGAGACGGCGACGCTCCGGGGCGACCTGCCGGAGCTGGGCGACGGGCTGCGGGCCTGGAGCCTCCGGGCCACGGCAAGTCCCGCCACAGAGCTGCTCCAGGAGGACGGCCTGCTGGTGGACGGACTGACCCTGCAACTGATCTATTTTATGGAGGGATACTATGCTGTTAAGTGAATATATGGAGATGGTGGCGGCGGCAGAGGCCACCGGCGAATACGCGGGCCGGGACATGGTGCTGGCGGTGGACTGCACCGACAGCGGCGACGCAGCCACGCCGGGGGCCTACGCCCTGGTGGGGCTGCACATCGAGGACGTCGGCGCGGCCCTGAGCACCAAAAGCGAGGACCGCAGCTATGTGCTGGAGGGGGACTCCACGCTGAAAACCGGGACCCAGCGGACCTTTGCCATCAGCGGGACCCGGTACATCTCCGACACGTTCCAGGATTTCTGCTGCAAGCACGCCGTCAAGTTCGGCTCCGGCAGCGCGGTGCAGCGGAATTATGTCTACTTCCACAGCGGCACCAAGGCCGGAGAGCAGGGCCTTCTGACCATCCTGGTGGAGAACGACGGCGGCGGCGCGGCATCGGACCCGGCGGCCTTTGCCGTGGAGCTGCGGTCCTGCGGCAGCCCTGAGAGCTACACCTACGCCGGATGAGGAGGGAGACTGTGAACACGCCCTTTACGTTCATTGACCGGGCGGTGACGCTGCGGTTTTACCGGCAGGACCCGGTGGAGGTGACGCTGTACCTGGGGGACGCCCTGGAGGCACAGCTCCAGCGGGCGGCGGCCCACTACGACGAGAGCCACACCCTGGAGGAGGACATCGCGAATCTGGCGGCCCTGGTGGGCCAGGAGAACGCGGCGCGGCTCCTCAGTCGGGCGGAAACGGTGGACCGGCTGGCAGTGCTGGAGCTTCTGAGCTACACCATGCGCCAGTGCCGGGAGGAACAGGGAAAAAAACTGATGGCTCTGGCCGAAGGCTGAGCGGGCCGGAGCCATATACCCTCTGGGACCCGCCCAACGGTCTAATCATCGCCGGAAGGGTCTATCCCATTGAGACAGATTTCCGGGCGGCGGTCCGCTACGCCATGGCGGCCATGGACGGGAGCCTGACGGTGGAGCAGTTCTACCGCCTCTGGTTTCCGGCGGAGCGGCCCCAGGAGCTGGGAGCGGCGGCGGAGGCGGTGGGCCTCTTTTTCAATCTGGGACAGCAGGGGGATGGGCCGGAGGGTCCCATCCCCTATGGCTTCGCCCAGGACGCGGGACCCATTTTCGCGGCCTTCCGGCGGCACTACGGCATAGACCTGGGCCGGGAGCGGCTGCACTGGTGGCATTTCCGGGCGCTGCTGGAGGGACTTATCACCCACAGCTTCGCCCAGCGGGTGGCGTTCCGGGTGGAGGACCTCCGGGGCCTGGACGCGCAGAGCCGGGCGCAGCGGCTGAAATACCGGGCGCAGTACGCCATCGGCGGCGGCGGGGACCTGGAGAGCCATCTGAGGCATTTGGAGCAGCTCAGCCAAACACATCGAGAAGGGAAGTGACGAAATATGGATGGAAGTGTTGTCATCGGCGTGGAGCTGGAGGACCAGGGCTTTTCTGCGGCGCTCCAGCGCCTCAGACAGACGGCGGAGCAGTCGGTGGTGGCGGCTCTTGGCCAGATGGTCAAGGGCCTTGACGCCACGGAAACGGCCTTTGCGGAAAACGCGGCGGCAGGCAGCGTCTGGAGCGGACAGATGCAGTCTCTGTTCGCCGGGGTCCGGACAGGAGCCTCCGCCCTCCTGCCGGAGCTGCTGGCTCTGGGACGACAGGCGGGCAGCCAATTTCTGAGCGGGCTGTTGTCCGTAAACGGCGCGGCGGCGGGCGCCACTCTGGCGTCGGCGGTGAGGAGCGGCTTCACCGCCAACTGGTATTCTCTGGGCTACAGCGTGGCCAGCGGCATCGCGTCGGGCATTCGCGGCGGCAGCAGTCTGATCACCCAGGCGGCCCAGAGCGCGGCCCAGAGCGCCCTGGCCGCCGCAAAGCGGAGCCTGGGGGTCCATTCCCCCTCCAGGGTGTTCCGGGACCAGGTGGGACGGATGATCCCCGCCGGGATTGCCCAGGGCATCTCGGAGGGCGCGGGAGAGGCGGAGACGGCTCTGCGGGTCCAGTCGGAGCAGCTTGTCCGCGCCGCCCAGCGGGATGTGCTGTCCAGTCTGGAGCGCGTTTCCGGGAATCGGTCGGAGGCGGCCGCCGGCGGGGCCTGCCGTCTGACGGTGGAGGCGCCGCTGTATCTCGATGGCCGTGAGCTGGCACGGGCCACGGCGGATTACACGGGCCAGCAGCTTATGTGGGAGGCGGTGTAATGGCGTTTCAATATCCCTATGGTCTCAGCGGGATCCTGGTGGGAGACCGGGACCTGGCGGAGTTCTCCGCCAAGCTCCAGACGGCCTACACCCTGGGGGCCAGTCAGGTGGATTCGGACACCTTTCAGGGGAAGAACCGCAGCAGTCTGGTGCTGCTGGATCAGAGCTTCGGGGCCATGGAGATCGTGCTGCCTCTGGAGGTCTGGGGGAGCAGCCGCACGGACACGGCAAAAAAGTGGTCCGCGCTGTGCGGGGCCTTCGCGGGGGAGGTGGATGTGAACCTGGGCGACGGCTTTCTCTACCACTGCGTGGCCAAGGACTTTGGCCATCCCGCGTGGCTCCGGGACGACTGGCTGACCTCGGATGTGACGCTGCTGGGGATTCGGCAGAAGGCCACGGTGACGTTCTCCACCAAGACGGACATCGGCTCCAGCATCTCCTGTATGTCCACATTCCCCAGGACGGACTGCACCATCACGCTCCCCGCCTCCCTGCTGGACGGGGCAACGCTGGCCACGGTGACGCTGGGAGACAACACCTGGAGCCTGCCCTGCACCTTCACCGGGAGCCAGGACCTGGTGCTCGACGGCGTCAACAAGATCTACCTGCTGGGCGGCGAAAACGTGACGGCGCAGATGGAATGGGAGGACTTTCCCTATCTGGTGCCGGGAGACAACCCCATCGCCGTGTACATCAACAGCTACGGCGTGACCAGGGGCATAGAGCTGAAATACCGCCCCACGTTTCTGTGAGAGGAGGAAGGATATGCTCGAAGCGGTGCTCGGAACCGCCAGGATGCCTCTGGCGGCGGACGACTATCTGCTGACCCGCGCCTATAACGGTCAGGACACGGTGCGCGTCACTCTGAGCCGGCGGGACCCTGCGGCGGCGGTGCTGGCGGAGCGGGTCCGGGTCTATGAGACCACCACGGGCCAGACCTTCTGGATCTCCGGCATCGACGCGGGTCAGGAGACCGTGACCTACGCCATGAAGAAGGACCTGACGGACTGGCAGCGGCAGGTCTATCTGGGCTACACCAACGGCAGCACCTCGGCCACGGCCCTCAGCACCCTTCAGGGGGTCCTGCCGGAGGGCTGGAGCATCGTCAGCCGGGAGACAGACAGCAAGATGGCCTACATCACCCTCCAGGGCCCCACGGCTCTGGAGGTGGCGGAGCAGTGCATGGAGGTCTACGGCTGCGCCCTGACCTTCGACAACCGGACAAAGCAGGTGACAGTCCACTACCCCGCCCAAAAGGTCCTGGGGACGGCGTTCTTTGTGGAGACGGCGAATCTGCGTCAGGCCCCGGAGTACAAGAGCCAGGCGGCAGACCTGGTGACGCGGCTCTATCCTCAGGGGGCCGACGGCGTGGGCATTTCGTCGGTCAACGGGGGCAAGGCCTATGTGGAGTGCTACGACTACACCGACGAGGTGGTGGCGGGGCTCTGGGTGGACGAGCGCTATACCATTCCGGCCCATCTGCTCACGGCGGCCCAGGAGAAGGTCCGGGAGCTGGCCCAGCCGGACCGGAGCTGGAGCCTGGACGTGTGCGACCTCTACAGCATCGACAGCGAATCCTGGCCGGGACTGAAGCTGGAGCTGTACGGAGTGGTGAAGCTCATAGACAAGACCCTGGGCCACCAGATGGAGGCCCAGATCACGGAGCTGCGCTGCTATCCCCACCACCCGGAGCGCAACGGGGTCAGCGTCACCAACGTGGCCGGGAGTCTGCGGCCCAGATGGCGCTACAGAAATCAGACATGAGAGGAGGAATTTCCGTGAAACAGACGGTTTGCACCTATGCGGGGACCGTTGCCGGACTGCTGGCGGCCTATCTGGGCGGCTGGGACGGCGCGCTGTCCACGCTCCTGGTGCTGATGGCGGCGGACTATGGGACGGGGCTGCTGGTGGCGGGGGTGTTCCGGCGCTCGGACAAGAGCGGCAGCGGCGCACTCAGCTCCCAGGCGGGCTTTCGGGGCCTTTGCCGCAAGGGGATGATGCTCCTGATGGTTCTGGTGGGCGCGCGGCTGGACAGCTTTCTGGGCCTCCACATGGTCCGGGACGGCGTGGCCGCCGGGTTCATCGTCAACGAGCTGCTGTCCATTCTGGAAAACGCGGCGCTGATGGGGATACCCATTCCGGCGGTGCTGAAAAAGGCCCTGGACCTGCTCCAGGACCGGACGGAGGAATAGCCGCTTCGGGCCTGCCGCAGATTGCGGCAGGCCCGTCTTTGTGCGCCCGGTGAGCGCACGATCTAACGGGTGAAAGACCCGAATCCGC